>CAYZJZ010000198.1:0-1578 GCA_964478905.1 uncultured Eubacteriales bacterium | reverse complement strand
TTTGGAACTTCTGGAATAAATATTCAAGGAGAAAAGCTTGTAGATACACTTTTGCCACGAATTCAATATGAACTAATAAATATTAGAGAAAAAAATTATCCGAGAGAGTTAACAATTGCAGAATTGAAGACTAAAGAAAAGAACTTAAAAAAAGAAAGGGACAAAATAAAAAAATTAATTAAATCAAAAGAAGATATAGCATTTGAAAAGGAAAAGACTTAATTAGACTATCTTAATATCAACTAATATATATATCTTAAATACAGGGAGGTGAAAAATAATTGTCAATAAAACAAATTGGGAAAAATACTTGGAAGATAGTAGTTTCTATGGGCAATGTTAACGGAAAGTATCCTAGAATTTGTGAAACATTCAAAGGATTAAAGTCTGAAGCTTTACTAAGAGAAAGTGAACTAAAGAAACAAGCAAAAACAGGCTCTATTCTTATAAATAAGAAAATGACTTTTAAAGAATTTAGCGAAAAGTGGTTACAGGAATATGCTAAAAACTTAGCTCCTCGTACTTATAACGAGTATAGAAAGCTATTAAAGAAGATAAATACATTTATAGGGATGATTCCACTTTGCGAATTAAAGCCAATACATTTAACGGAATATTATAATAAGCTTAGAGAAATTGGTAAAGAAACAACTCATAGTAAACTTGATAGAACTGAGCTATTTAGCGGGCCTTTATCAGAATCCTTCATCATTATACATTGATAGGTAGTGTACTTAATAAAGCAGTTGACTGGGAGTGCCTTGAAAAGAATCCTAATAACAAAGTTCCAAGACCTAGAATAGAAAAATATGAGCCAAAGTTTTATGATGTTGAACAAGTACAAACATTATTAAGATGTTTAGAAAATGAACCATTAAAAACACAAGCTCTTATATTACTAGCACTAGATACAGGAGCTAGAAGGGGAGAAATTACAGGGCTTAATTGGGAAGATATAGACTTTGAAAAAGCTTATATAACTATAAATAAAACTACGCAATTATTAAATGGGACAATAATAGAGAAATCTCCTAAAACAAAAAGTTCAATAAGAAAAGTTCCTATAACACTTGGAACTGTTGAAATATTAAAACGATATAGAACCGAATTAAAGCAAAAAGAATTACTACTAGGTTCTAAGTGGGAGAAAACTAATAAAGTGTTTACAGGCGAATTTGGAGGACCTATGTATCCTCAAACACCTAGCGATATATTTAGAGCTTTATTAAATAAGTATAATCTACCTAAAATTAAGTTTCACGAATTAAGACATACATCTGTTAGCTTGTTAATAAATGCTGGAATACAAACTCAGTTAATAAGTAAAAGAGTAGGACATTCTTCAATATCAACTACATCTAATATATACGCCCACATTTTTAACAGTTCAGAAAAGCAAGTTGCCGAAACAATGGGAAACTTGTTAAAAGCGAATTAAAATTTTTGCACCAAATTTGCACTTTTTCACTAATTTATGAGAAATAGAAAAATAGAGCTAAGTCTTAAAACTCGCTCTATTTCTATGGTGGAAGGGGGTGGATTCGGACCACCGAAGCGATAACGCAACAGATTTACAGT
>CAYZJZ010000197.1:0-1579 GCA_964478905.1 uncultured Eubacteriales bacterium | reverse complement strand
ATATAAATTGAGTTGTCATCTAGTATCTCAATAGCATTACTTTGTAAAAGTGCTCGTATAGTAAACTTTACGATATTTATATCCTCATCTAAAATGAGAGAAAGCTCCTCCTCACAACTTGGCATTAGTCTGTCGTATTTTAATATTCCATTAGCTTTTAAGCTCTTTAACTGCATTTTTAAATATGTGATTACTAACTTATCCCCATCAGGCAACTTTCTAAGGAACTTTGTCGTTTTTTCTTCAAAGAAAGTGTCTTTAAGTTTAAGCCAATAATACCTTTTGTTATCAGACATTTTTCCTCCTTGTCTTTGATAACTTTTCATGCTATACTACTGGTATAGCTTTTAACTAAGCTATCAACTATGAAATCTTGGGTTGGTCTTCGAAAACATGACTCAAGATTTCTTTTTTTATTCTTGTTATATAACTTCTTAAGTTATCCATTTCAATAATGCTAATTCGTGGCGACCTCATTTCTAAATCAATTAAACTACCTTCAATATCGTTTAGGATCTTTAATACCATTTCTTCTCTCATATTTCTCCTCCTTCAATCTCTTTTCTGTCTGCACCATTCTATTAATGCACTTTCCTCTACAACATGCCTTTTTCCAAGCTTTATTGAAGGAAAATCTGATCTTCTAAACATATTGCTCACAGTAGCTTCCGAATACTTTAGCATATTCATAATATCTTTTCGTGTTAAGAATTTAACCTTTTTCCTCTCAGCTTTTAATTCATCTCTTATTTCCTGTAATAATAAGATTGCCTCATCTGACATATAAACACCTCCATTCCTATCTAATCATTGGTATAAACTGAATTCCAACATCTTCTACACTTTCCTCACCTCCGTTTCATTTGCAAAACGATATTAACATATCGAACTTAGGTTCGTCAAGTAAATATTTATGTTTCAAAAATATTTTTCCATTTTAAAGTTGACTTATCGTATAGTATATGTTAATATGCTAATGGAGATGATAATTATGACTTTAGGCGAATTAGTTGCAAAGTATAGAAAAGAGCAAAACCTTTCACTTCAGGACTTCGCTAATCTTATAGGTACAAGTAAAGGCTATGTTCATATTTTAGAAAAAGGAGTAAACCCAGCGACAGGAAAACCTGCTGTGCCTGGAACTAAAACTCTTACAAGTATTTCTAATGTTATGGGAATTAGCTTATCTTCCCTACTAGAATTAATTGAAGATGAAGATAATCCTGATGAAAATCTGACAGAAGAAAACTTTATAATTGTAAGAAGAAAACGAACTATACCTGTTTTAGGTTCTGTTATTGCTGGAGTTCCAATTGAGGCTATTGAAGATATCGTAGATTATGAAGAAATTGGAGAAGACATATTAAAAACTGGTACAGAGTTCTTTGGATTAAAAGTAAAAGGCGATTCAATGTCCCCTGTTCTTATCGAAGGAGATACAATCATCGTTAGAAAACAAGAGGATTGTGAAAATGGAGAAATTGCCGTTGTTTTAGTAAATGGCAATGAGGCTACAGTAAAAAAAGTTATAAAGAAAGAAAATGGTATAATACTTCAACCAATTAACCCAGCTTATGAT
>CAYZJZ010000196.1:0-1580 GCA_964478905.1 uncultured Eubacteriales bacterium | reverse complement strand
AATTTTATAAATAGAGTTGCAAGAAATGAGTAAATAATATAAAATGATGAAGTACGACTTGCGTATAATAAACTTAAAAAGTGAAAGGGGATATAATTATGGAATTAAAGGGAAGTAAAACTGAAGCGAATTTAATGGCTGCGTTTGCAGGAGAAAGCCAAGCTAGAAATAAATATACTTATTTCGCATCAAAAGCTAGAAAAGAAGGATTTAACCAAATTGCCGATATATTTGAAGAAACAGCAGGAAATGAAAAAGAACATGCTAAAATGTGGTTTAAGCTTTTAAATGGTGGAGATATTCCTACAACTGAGGAAAACTTACTTGCAGCGGCTGAGGGTGAAAATTATGAGTGGACAGATATGTACGCTGAATTTGCAAAAACTGCTAAAGAAGAAGGATTTACAAGAATTGCTTATTTATTTGAAGCTGTTGGAAAGATAGAGAAAGAACATGAAGAAAGATATAGAGCTTTACTTGAAAATGTTAAAGCTGGAAAAGTATTTAATAAAGAGGGAAAAGTAGCTTGGATTTGTCAAAACTGCGGACATATTCACTTTGGCGAATCTGCTCCGGAAGTATGCCCTGTTTGTTCTCATCCTAAGGCTTTCTTTGAAGTAAGAGCTACAAATTATTAATTAGTTAAAGGAAAAGACTTTGAGTTGTCGATTAATTTTGATAGCTTAAGTCTTTTTTCTTTGGTAAAATTAAACTGTTACAATTACATTAAATATTTTATTTCCATATTCTATCCATTGAAAAATGGCTGAATTTAGAATAAAATACAGATATAGATTTAGTAATTTTGGGGGATTATATGAAACATATTTTAGGATACGCAAGGAAAGCTATTAATGATTTTGAAATGATAAATGAAGGAGATAAAGTGGCTGTCGGATTATCCGGTGGAAAGGATAGTATTTTAACTTTAATTACTTTGGCTAAGTTAAAAGATTTTTATCCGAAAAAGTTTGAAGTTATCGCAATTACTTTAGATATGGGAAATGATGGCTTTGATGTTACTACTTTGAGGAAAATTTGCGAGGAATACGGAGTTCAATACATAGTAGAAAAAACTCATATTAAAGAAATTGTATTTGATATAAGAAACGAAAAAAATCCTTGTTCGCTTTGTGCCAATTTACGTCGTGGGATTTTATACGATACAGCGAAAAAATATGGCTGTAATAAAGTTGCTTTAGGACATCATATGGACGATGTAATGGAAACTTTTATGATGAGTTTGATTTATGAGGGAAGAGTGCATACGTTTTTGCCTATTACATATTTAAGTCGTAAAGAGTTATATGTTATACGTCCTATGATTTATACGCCGGAGAGTGAGATAAGGCATTTAGTAAAAAAATACGGAATTGAAATTGTGAAAAATAATTGCCCGGCTAACGGAGAGACTAAGCGTCAATATGTAAAGGAGCTTATAGCCGAAATTTCTAAAGAAAATAAGGGCGTTCGTGAGAGTATGTTTGGGGCTATTATGCGAAGTGAAGAATGGAGAGTACTTAAGAAATAATGGAGGTTACTAATGAAAAAAGTTGTGTTGTGTGCTTTAATAAGCGGAT
>CAYZJZ010000195.1:0-1626 GCA_964478905.1 uncultured Eubacteriales bacterium | reverse complement strand
GGAAGAGGACTGAGAAAATCAGTCCTCTTTTTCAAATTCCGCAAGCGGATTATTGTCTATTGCATTTTGTAATTGTTGATTATTTATATGAGTATAAATTTCTGTTGTTGAAACAGATTCGTGTCCTAAAATTTCTTGTAAAGACCTGATGTCGGCGTGACCGTATTGATACATTAAAGTAGCCGCAGTATGACGTAATTTATGGGCTGAATATTTTTCTACGTCTAAGCCTGCCATTTCTAAATACTTTTTTACTATCCATTGAACAGTTCTTCGACTTATTCGTTGTTTTCGTTCACTTAAGAATAAAGCATTTTTATCTTTTACATTTTCTCTTGGACGGGCGCGCATATATTCGTTTAGAGCGATTTTACAAGCTTGGTTAAGGTAAACAGTCCTTTCTTTATTTCCTTTGCCTATAACGGTCATTTTGTCGCTAGAAATTTGAGAAAGGTTTAATGAGACTAATTCAGAAAGCCTAAGCCCACAATTTAAGAATAAAGTTATTATCGCAAAGTCTCGTTCTTTATTAGGACCATCTATTGTATTTAAGAGTTGCTTACTTTCGTCAATATTTAGATACTTTGGCATACGTTTACCCATATGAGGTGATTCAAGTTCAACTGCCGGATTTATATCTATTAACTTAGCCTTATTGGCAAGATAATTAAAGAAAGACTTTATAGACGCAACTTTACGAGCTCGTGATGCAACTTTATTTGATTTATCTATACTTAAAAATGACATATATGCATATAAATCACTTAGAGAGATTTGTTTGATAAATTCAAGATCCAGATCAGTAACTGGAATTGATTCAAAATCTGTATCAGCGGATATAAGTTTATAATGGATTTTTAAGAACCTGAAAAAGCTTCGTAAATCGTAATGATATTCATTTATAGTATTTGGAGATTTGCCTTTAATAGTATCCATATAACTAAGAAAATCTTGAGCAACTAACGGCAAATCAAAGTAATTTGTTTTCATCTCTACCTCCCATTGCACAAAATTTTTATTTTGTGCAATCATGTATATCTTTGAAAGGAGCTACTGCTATGTATAAAAATTTGCTTCGCTTCTCTACCTTTATATTAATTACATTAATTTTATTGTCCATATATATATTAATACACTTGTCAATTAAAAACAACACAATTCAAGTAACACCTGATAATTATCCTAAAATTCTAGATAATGTTCATAGCAATATTGACAAATATATCGGTAAAAAAATTTCAGTATCCGGATATGTGTATGTACAAGATGATTTTCAAAAAGACAATTTTGTAATAGCACAAAATATGAATATTGGAAATGAAACACTAATTATTGGATTTCTTTGCAAAAATTGCACATCTAATTATGTTAATCAATTTGACAATGTAACAATAATTGGGGAAATTGAAAAATGTATCTATAATGGACTTCAATATCCTATTATAAAAGTAGAAACAATTACATAACTACCTCTCAATTATGTTTATCGACATTTTTGGTATTATAGTTTAATACCAAAAAAATAAAATCCATAAAAATAAGATTACCTATCTTTATGGATTTTTAGAATTAGATCCAAGTGTACAAGAACCAGTCTCCTTCTTCTATCATATGATCTGTTACTTC
>CAYZJZ010000194.1:0-1636 GCA_964478905.1 uncultured Eubacteriales bacterium | reverse complement strand
GTTTTAGTAATTTCAGTAGGCGCTATTATCTATGTACTTTGTTCTGACAATGAACCGAATTTACCTGTGGTAAATAACGGCGAACAAAACCAAGGCGAAGTAAAAAATCCTGACGATTTTGAGGACGAGGATGAAAATAAGGGAACTGTTCCCAATGTAATCACAAAATCAGGATTAATCAAATCAATAGGAAAAGATTATGTTACTATTAACGGCGGTAATGGTAAAGAAGTAAAAATATACATAACAGATGAAACAAAAATTTATGGCCCAGATGGTTCTGAGAAGAAATTTGAAGAATTAGCTGTAGGTAAAGATATCACTGTTGATATAAACGGTGATGAGTATGCTGAAACTGATACAAAGTTTGAGGCTATGATAATTTATGTTTCGGGTAAATAATGTTTTAGCCAAGAGACTCTTGCGGAATGCAAGAGTTCTTTTGCTTTAAAATTGTTTGGTAAAGCTATTGTATTTCCGTTAATTTCGCTGACCATTTTTTTTCCTATTTCAGCAAAATTAAGACTACTATTTTTGGAATCAACTTTAGCGATTGTTTCAAGTTCATCAATGTATTTTATATTTCTTTCTATAAAAGAAACTTTTTTTGCATAACTCATTTTATCAAAAATTCCCGCTTTCATATGTTCGGTAGCCACGACTACTGCGAGTTTTTTCCAAGCCGTCGGAGTTTTTAATCGGTTACATAAATCACGAACAGGTTGTTCACCAATTTTATCGTGTCCATAATGATGAGGTAAAATATCTTTCGGAGTTCTAGCTTTACCCAAATCGTGTAGTAATGCTGAAAAACGAGTCTTTTCGTCTGATGTTTTTTTAGCAACTTCGTCTAATACCATTAAAGAATGGATATATGCATCTCCTTCCGGATGATAAACTTCAGGTTGAATTACTCCAATTAAACTCGCAATTTCCGGGAAGTGAATATCTAATAAATCTAATTCACATAAAACTTCAAAAAATTTAGACGGAGTATCACTTCTTAAAGCTTTCCTAAGTTCCTCGAATACACGTTCAGATGAAAGAGTATGAAGTTCTTCTTTCATTGATTTCATAAGTAATTTTGTATCATAAGATATAGAAAAATTAAACCTCGAAGAAAATTGTGCAACTCTATACACTCTTAAAGGATCTTCAGAAAAATGTGTAGAAGTAGCTCTAAGTATTCTTTTCTCTAAATCATTTTTTCCGCCAAAAGGATCAATAAGCTCATTACTTATAACATCAATTGCCATACTATTAATAGTTACATCACGACGAAATAAATCATCTTCAATTGTTACGTTATTTATATCGTAAGAAAAGCCTGTATGTCCGCTTGATAGTTTAGTTTCTTTTCTGGCAAACGCAAACTCATAGCCTTGAAATTGAAACACAGGAAAGAAAGCACCTTTTGAAAAAGCTTTAGGAAACAAATCAGCAAATTTATGGGGCGATAAATTTGTTATACAAAAGTCAATATCTTTAGGAGTTCTTCCCATTAATTTATCACGTACATATCCTCCGACATAGTATAATCTTCCGCCGTTTTTATTTATAATCTCCGCAATTTCAGTTATTTCCAAGTTAATCCCTCCGAATGTATTATACACTAAAAATATATAAAAGTAATAGA
>CAYZJZ010000193.1:0-1657 GCA_964478905.1 uncultured Eubacteriales bacterium | reverse complement strand
TTTCGAGCTGGATTTTTTGTTAAGGCGTCACTATTTTAGGACAGCCTCTTTTGTTCGTTACTGTTCATACTCATTGTTTTGCTACATATTCCCAACCATAATTATTATTTAAATAATATTTTACTACTTTTAATTTAAATTCTTCCGAATATTTTGACATGAAAATGAACCCTCCTTATTAAACTTTTTTTGTCTAATAATTTGGGTTCACTTCATTTAAGTAGTCTCTTTAATCCATTCATTAACTTGTCTTTTAGCATCTTCTATTCCATTTTTTATCGGGTAAACTAAGTCTAATTTAGAAACTATATTATTTCCCTCTAAAGCTTTCTCATAATTCTTCCAAGTATTTCTTAAATTTCCGCCATTACAAACCAAAAGGTAAATATTTTTATTTTCAAATTTATTTTCTGATAAGAATGTATTTATTGGCGGTGCATATGTACCAAACCAACAAGGAGAACCGATAATTATGTTATCATATTGAGACAAATCAATAGAATATTCTTCAAGCTCAGGTATCTTAGTCATATAAACTTGCATTCCACCCCAAACAAATCTAAACAAGCTTTTCGTCTTTTTTTCTTTCTTAGGTACTAACTTCAACACATCTGCTTTTATTACATCTTTCATACCTTTTACCAATTCTTCAGTATTACCTTCATACGAATAATACACAATTAAATTTTTCATTTTATCCACCTCTTTCATTAACATATAGTGTATTATATCATAAAACAAAAAAGATTTCTTAATTAGGAAAGTTCGAACTGGTAGTAAATAATTCTAATTATTAGTTCAAACGACTGACCAAAAATATGATAACTTTCTTTTTCCCTACACTTTTGTCAAAATCTCAGGTTCTCCATCTGTAATTAAAATAGTATTCTCATAATGAGCTGACAATTTTCCGTCTACCGTAACTACAGTCCATCCATTTCTTAAAATGTCTATATCATAACTTCCTTCATTAATCATAGGTTCAACTGCAATTACCATCCCTTTAGCCAGTCTTGGACCGCGCCCTGGCTTACCGTAATTAGGTACTTGAGGATCTTCGTGTAGCTCTTTTCCTACACCGTGCCCAACGAAATCTCTTACTACTGAAAATCCGAAACTTTCAGCATATGATTGAACAGCATGAGAAATATCTGAAACTCTATTTCCTGCTACCGCATTCTTTATTCCTTCAAAAAAGCTTTGTTTAGTAACATCAATAAGTTTTCTAGCTTCCTCTGAGATATTTCCAACACCAAAAGTACGAGCAGCATCTCCATGGTAACCATTTTTCAAAGCCCCCATATCTATGCTTATAATATCTCCCTCTTTTAGAGCATAGTTATCAGGTATACCGTGAATAATTTGATTATTAACAGATGCACAAATAGTCGCAGGATACGGTTTACTTCCTTCAAATCCTTCTTGTCCCTTAAAAGATGGAATTGCTCCTTCCTGTTTTAAAACCGTAGTAGCAATAGTATCAAGTTCTTTAGTCGTAATACCGGGTCTAATTGCCTTTTCCATTTCATTTAATGCCAAAGCAACAATCCTCCCCGACTCACGCATATATTCAATTTCTTTAGGTGATTTAATCAAAATCATGTCTTTACGCCTCTATTTCTAAATAATTTACCGGCAAATTATATCATAAAATTGC
>CAYZJZ010000192.1:0-1711 GCA_964478905.1 uncultured Eubacteriales bacterium | reverse complement strand
GGATTAAGTTTTATAATTTAGGTACTAAATCTAAATACCTTTTTTCTTCAGGTTGCTTATGTTTGATTTTATCCCTTATTTCTAGCATTTTCATATCTGTTCCTGAAATAACATCAGCACATTCTTTTAATTCTTTACTTATTTCTTTTTCATTTTCAATATCGTGTTTATACTTAAGTTCATGTTCTAAGCTTGCCCAGAAATCCATAGCAATTGTTCTGATTTGAATTTCAACTTTCATATACTTCTTTCTATTACTTAAAAATATCGGAACTTCTATAACTAAATGAAGACTTCTATAACCATTTGGTTTAGGATTTTGGATATAGTCCTTAACTTCAACTAATCTTATATCATCTTGCCTGATTAACATATTAGCAATTTGGTATATATCGTCAACAAACGAACATATTATTCTAATACCGGCGACATCGTCTAAGGAATTATATACTTCCCTAACATTTATTTCTTTTCCTTTTCTATTAAGTTTATCTACAATACTTGTTATACTCTTAACACGCGAAGAAATAGACTCGATAGGATTTCGCTCATTCTTTATAGACAATTCATCATTTAAAACCTCTAATTTAGTCTTTATCTCTTTTATAGCACAATTATACATCATCATTAATTCTCTATATTGCCGTGCTTGATGTAAAAAATACTTTTGCTCATCTGGAGATAATGAAATAGAAAGAGTTTCATCAGAATCTACATTAATCAATTCATTACCCTTAGTGTTATAAGTCATCTAATCACCTTACATCCTTTCGCATAAATTATATCGCTTTAGTACATCACAGTCAATATATACAATCTGAGCAATAGTTGAACTTTATGTGAAAGTAAAAATGAGAAACCAACTAAGATTCCTCATTTTTACACAAGTATTATTTTATCTTACTATTATATATACGTTTTAATTCATCATAAAAGTTTTCACGAGTTCCTGCTAAAACTATAACAACTAGCTTACCATTTATTTCTTCAACCCAATAAGCTATTTCATAGTTAATGCCATCATATCTTACATCAAATCCATATAAACCCGCCAAATCGCCTTTTTTTCTAGAGCCAATATACGGATCTTTAGCTATTTTATTAATAGCCTCAAAAAAACTTTGTTTCAAGTGTTTGTCCTTAATCTTCTTAAAATACTTTGCTGCTTGAGAAGAAATCTTTACTTCATACATACACTTATTCCTCCTCAAAAACCTCATCTATCGTATATCCAGTTATTTTTCCTTCAGCAATTTCCTTTGCTTCTTTAATAACATCTTTAATAGCATTATTTATATTTTTAGTCTCTTCCTTAAATTTATCAAGTAATTCCTGACCTTCATATCCTTGACTTATTAAATCACTTAATATTTCTACTGAAAAATCATCATTTCCACTCTTTAGAGGTTTTAAAATTAAAACTTTTCCATCAGCATAACATTCTAAATCTTTATCTATACCCAATTGATTATAAAATTTTAACGGTATTGTTATTTGTCTTTTCCCTGTAACTTTTATTATTTTTCTTTCCACGGTTTCACGCTCCATAACAACTGACATCCCTTTACCTCCTTATTATATGTAACTTTATTTTTTTCTATACAAGTAATCCTTGATATTAGTATATCAAGGATTACTTGTGTAGTCAACTACTAATCGCTAAATTTTAATTATATAAAGTTGAGTTGCAGATTAAGATTATTTATTCCTA
>CAYZJZ010000191.1:0-1753 GCA_964478905.1 uncultured Eubacteriales bacterium | reverse complement strand
TTTTATTTGGTCTAAACAAATTGTGACATCAGTTATTTCATCTTTAAATTCTTCTAATAATTGAATATTTATATCACCATTTAACTTGTCATATTTTCTAGCCCATTTACATATTACTTTTGTCAATTCACTCATTTCTTCAACCCATATAGGCATTTGAGCTTTAACTCCATAATGTAATAAATTTTCTATATTTTGCTTAATAGCTTCTTTTTCTTCGTTCATATTACCTCCAAGTTTAATCTTCAACTAAAGTATATTTTTTATATTTATTAGCCCAGCCTAGACTATTTTTACTACTAACCCATTCATCAGTAATCTTATAATTCTCTTTTCTTAAAAGATATATAGCGTGTTGTAAATCAGTTATTCTATATTTTGAGTAGCACTCCATTGTTGATATGCTCCCATATTTTCTTAAATGATTTAACACAATATCTTTTTGACTTATCTTTCCCATCTCTTACCTTTCATAATCTAAAACATCTTTCCAATAGACAATATCTAAACCGCACTCACTAGCCATATCTAATATAGTTTCGATTAAATCGTGCATTTCTTTAGTATCAAATTTAGAGCTTCCATCATAACATTTATAATCACAAAATATTTTTTCTCCTACTTGGATTCTTCTTGCTAATTGTATTGCTCTAAATCTTTCTCTTAACATCGGTACAGCCTGAGGCTCTACTAATAAGTGAGTAAATTTAGCTCCAGCTCTTACTAAAGCCTCTAGGTATATATCATAATCATCATTTGACCTTTCACCATTTCTAGCTTTATCTATCTCACCTATGAGAGCCCACATATATTTATTTTGCTGTTCCGTTCTTTTATCTCTAGCTTTAGTTATTACTATCGAATATAATTCGTCCTTATTTAAGTCTTGAATTAAATGTTTATAACTATCTCTTATTGTTAAAGTTATTTCAGTTTCAAAAGATTCACTTTTTCCACTTCTTGAGTAATTACCTACTAGCTTCATAACTCACCTCATTAAAAAGGTAAATCGTCATCACTAATTTCTACTGATTCTCCAAAATCTTTAAATGGGTCATTTTCTTCTACAGCTTCTTCTTCAGGTGCGTCATATCCGTCATATTCAGGCTCAGGTCTTCCGTCTTTTGGTTTACTATCTAAGAATGTTAAATTATCTACTCTTACATCAGTTGTATATCCTTTAGTTCCATCTTCTTTGTCATAGCTTCCTGTTCTTATTTTCCCTATTACAGCTATTTGACTTCCTTTTTTCATAAACTTGGCTAAATTTTCAGCTGTTTTATTCCAAAATACACAACTAATAAAGTCAGCACTTTGTTTTCCAGCTTCTTTGTCTTCTTTACTAAGTCCTCTATCTACAGCTACATTTACTCTTACATAAGCCCTGTTATCAGTTGTATATCTTAACTCAGGGTCAGTTGTTAATCTTCCTACTAAACTTACATTATTCATAATCTCACCTATCCTATAACCTTTCTTGCTATTTCATTTAAGTTTTTTTCTAATGTTGATAAATTACTTCCGTTAATTTTTAATGTATCTAAAATACATTCATCTTTCATACAATCACAATCTTCTTTAGGAACAACTCCTCTTAATACTTGTAATATCTTTTCAGTTATATTTATTGCATAACCTATTACTTCTTGTTGTCTTTTTAATTCGATTGCTACATTAAATTCTTCTTTTACACTATTTTCCATTCTCATATACCTCCAAAAATTCATTTAATTTTTTTATTAAAACCTCTCTC
>CAYZJZ010000190.1:0-1796 GCA_964478905.1 uncultured Eubacteriales bacterium | reverse complement strand
ATAATCGCTGTAAATCGTAGGGAACGGTCTTGACCGTTCCGTACAATAGTGATATTAAATAGTTAAAGTAGTTTTACAAAAGAAAAAGGAGGGGAGATACAATGAAGTCTTCAAAGGCGCTTGAGGGTGCTATTAAAGGTAAAGAAAAATATTTAATTCTTGAAGTAGGAAACTATAATACAAAAATGATAGAAGTTGAGCCTTTGGCTAGCAAAATAGCGGTTAATAAAGGTTTTATTGTAGCTACTCCGGATGGAACTATTGATGATGATGTTATAGTTAATTCAAAAGAATTAATTGACGTGTTAAAAGAGAAAATTCAAGAAGAAAAAATTACAAGCCGTCAGGTTACTATTTCTCTTTCGTCTAAAGATATTATTACTCGTGAATTATCTGTCCCTAAAATGAATAGTAGGGATATGATAAGCTTTATAAAGGTTAATTCCAAAGATTTATTTCCTGTAAATTTAGAAGATTATACGCTGGGTTATGTTTCTATGAGTAGGGAAGAAAAGAATAAACTTTTAATTATTGCTATTCCTAATGATATTATTGTTCCTTATGTTGACATTACTCAAAAGCTAGGCTTAGTTCTAAAGTCTATTAATTTTTCAGGTTTTGAATTATATAATTTAATAGATTTTGAACTTGGAAGAGAAGCCGGAACATATGCGGTTATTGACCTTGGCTCTAAAAATACCAATTTTATTATAGTTTCTCGTGGAAATTTAATGTATAACAGGGTTATAAAAGTTGGTTCTGATGATGTTACTAAGGCTATTGCAGAAAAGTTTAAATGTACTTTGACAAAGGCGGAAAAAATAAAGAGAGATTATAACAGTGTGATTACGGAAGGAAGCTTAAAGCCTACTGATGATGTTTATGTTGTTGCGAATATTTTTAAAGATGTTTTGGGCGGAATGTTTTCGGATATTGCGAACTTAATAGAGTTTTATAATGCTAATCATACAAAAGCTATGGTATCTAAGGCGTATATAATCGGATTGGCGACAAAGATTTCCGGAATTAGCGAATTTGCTGAAGAAACTTTGGGAATGCCGACTGAAAAGATTAAGGAATTTGAGAGGGTTATATTTGACGAAAAAGCTAAGCAGGTAAAAAGAAGGCAAGTGACTTTGGAAAACTGTTTAGGTGCTGTGGCGATTGATGAAAAGAAGGTTAATCTTATCAAAGGTAAGCTACAACTTGCGAACATTTACCAAAATATAAATCCTGTGGTTTATAAAATAGGGGTTGCGATTGCTTGTTGTATTGTTTTAGTTTTGGCGATTATTTATTATTTAACATTTACTGTTGAAACTAAGACTATGGAGTATAATGCAATGATTGCAGAAGTTGGAGAAGTTGCTGGTTTACAGGAAAAATATAGAGTTGCAAGTGGTAAATTGACTGATACTAAAAAGATGATAGAAGGAATTGAAACCGGTATTGAAAAGAAGAAAGATGTTCTTGAAAAGTTGGAAGAGGCTAATTCTGTTACACCAACGGTGTTTATAAGTAAGTATAATGTTAATTTGCCTAATAAAGTTACAATAGTTTGTACATCTCCGGATGAATTTACATCTTATGACTTTGATAGTGCCTTACAACAATATTTTATAACTCCGGAGAATTTGCCGTTTTCTAAACAAAACAGTTTTACTTTACAGCTTGTTGAGAAGTAAAAAAGAAAGGAGGTTTCCAACGTGGATTTGAATGCAAAAATTGATCTTAAAGATATAGATTTTAATAAAATAAAGGCGTTTTTTAGGAAAAAAGAAACGTTAATTGCGATA
>CAYZJZ010000189.1:0-1818 GCA_964478905.1 uncultured Eubacteriales bacterium | reverse complement strand
TCTTTAATATTTTTTGAAGTTGTATTTGCAATATTGTCTAAGGCTTCTTCTGTTAAAAATGCTTGATGCGATGTAATTATAACATTTGGCATTGAAATAAGTCGAGCTAAAATATCATCTTGTAAAATGTGTCCCGAATAATCTTTAAAGAATATGTCATTTTCCTCTTCATAAACATCTAAACAAGCTGCTCCTACCTTCTTTTCCTTTATTCCATCTATTAATGCTTCTGCATCAATTAACATTCCTCTTGAAGTATTTAATATATACACACCTTTTTTCATTTTTGCAATTGTATCTTTATTTATTAAATATTCATTTTCTTTTGTTAGTGGACAATGAAGCGATATAATATCACTATTTGCAAACAATTCGTCCAAACTTACATAATTTATATCTGAACTTTTATCAGGATATAAATCATATGCTATTACATTCATTCCAAAACCTTTACATATATTTATGAATATTTTTCCGATTTTACCTGTTCCGACAACTCCTACTGTTTTGCCATGTAAATCAAAGCCCGTAAGACCATTTAAGCTAAAATTAAACTCTCTTGTCCTATTATAAGCTTTATGAATTCTTCTAAGTGATGTAAGAAGTAACGCCATTGTATGCTCTGCTACCGCATACGGAGAATATGCCGGCACTCTTACAATTTTTATTTTTCCATTTGCTGCTTTTAAATCTACATTGTTAAATCCGGCACATCTTAAGGCTATTAATTTTACTCCATTTTCACACAAGCCGTTTATAACCGTCTCATTTACAGTATCATTTACGAATACAACTATTGCATCGTATCCTTTTGTAAGCCCGACAGTATCCTCTGTAAGCTTAGTTTCAAAAAATTTAAAACTTATATCATTTTCCTTTCCATATTTCTCCAATCCTGCAATGTCATATTGTTTTGTATCAAAAACTGCTACTTTTAACATATTTTCTTCCTCCCTTTTATTTTGATATAACTTTCACTTCATTAATGCTAAGTCTTTGCATAAACATTCCGCCAGATGCTTTTGTTTCATGCTCCACCTTAGGATATTTTTTAAGTATTTCTTTAACTTTGTATAGTCCTAATCCTCTATTTTCACCTTTAGATGATACACCCTTATCGTTTATTTTTTCTAATCTTAGCCCTAATTCTGAATATGTGTTTGTAATTTCGACAACTATTTTGCCTTTTCTTTTAATTACCATAAAGTTAACCTTTTTCTTCTGACTTCCAACAGACGCCTCAATTGCATTATCTAAAAATATGCCGAGAATTCTTGTTAAATCATATATTTGCATATCTGCTTCTTCTAATTTTCCATACATTTCAAAATTTATACTCACATTATTTTGTCTTGCGTACTCATACTTAGCTGTAATTAAACCAAACAAGCTTGGATTTTTGAAGAAATCCGGATTTAGTTTATCTAGCGCAGTTATAGCACGAGATTCATCTAAGATTTGCTCAAAAAATTCTTTGAGTCCGTCCATATTATTTAATTGTACATAACCATACATAGTTTGAAGTGTATTATTGTAGTCATGTTTAAATGTTCTTAATCCGTCTACGAGATTTTGTAATGTTTTGTTATATGTTCTCTGTGTTACTAATTCTTGCTCTGCTGTGACTAATTCAAAACCTTTTTTCGTATTATATGTACTTACGAAAAACATAGCTATTATTGCTAGGATGTTTATTATGATTAGTAAAATAGGGATAGTTTTCTTGTCATAGTAGTAAACAAGTATTACCAAATTAGGAATCAAAAGCAAAAATGTAGTTAAACCGTTTACAAATCCTGTTATAGATTTATCTTGTAA
>CAYZJZ010000188.1:0-1831 GCA_964478905.1 uncultured Eubacteriales bacterium | reverse complement strand
ATCGCAATCACATACTGGCACAACATCATAGTCCCCATTAGTATAATGATTAATATGACAAATTCCACAATGCCAATCGCCATCATGCTCAGAACAAACAGTATTGTTATGAACACCGGTACTAGTCGCAGTCGTCATAATAGACCCTTTTGAATAACTAGTCCACACTTGCAACGCAAAAACATTTTCAAAAAGCAAAAGACCAAAAACGACTAAAAATGAAACCAAAAACTTCTTCATAATATCAGCTCCTTCTAATAATAAACGAATTTAACGCTAAATTTGATACATTTGCGCGAGTCGCAGGCATAGAAAAATCAAAATCTTCTTTATATTTATCACCAACTATGCGGAATTCTTTAGCAACATTTACATAATTATCAGGCCAAATTTCTTCTTGTTCGTTCACATATTCCTTATATCCGGCAACATTCAATAATATTGTTATTGCTTCACTATATTTTACTTTATTATCCGGTTTAAATAAGCCATTCCCATAGCCATTTATAATTCCATTCTCATATGCATAATTTATAGATTTATATGCCCAATGCTCTTTAGGTAAATCTATAAACGGATTATCTTTCACCTCATAATTAGAAAGTTCAACATCTAACATATTCAAGGCTATAGAAGTAAGCTCCGCCCTTGTCAATGTATTTTCCGGTTTGAACGAACCATCCGGATATCCTGAAATTATGCCATATGAATTCAACATTTTAACCGGCAACTCATATTCAGTATCTTTAATATCCTTAAACTTTTCCACTGAAGCCGAAATAGCCTCGGTCGGCAATTCTAAAAACTTAGACGCCAACAAATTATCATCTTGAGTTATAGTTATATAAGCCGTTAAAGACGGTTTATCCTCCGGAACCTTTATTCTAAAAGACGTCATATATTCAGTAGCTGCTACACCTGATTTATTAACATACTTCTCTAATAGCTCGTTCGTATCGTTTCTGTAAACTCCTGTTACAACTTCTGCATTAGTTAAATTTTGACCATCTGATGAACCTATTAAATTGTAAAAAATTTTCAATTCATTATTCACATCATTATACAAAGTATTAATAGATGAAATTTTTGCAGTTGCACCATTCACAACATACCTAAAATAATATTCACTGGAAACAGGATTCCCATTTTCATCTAAAAATCTCACTTTTATATAGTATGATTCCGGCTCTGTCATTACCGGTAAGTTGATTTTTATCTCTTTAGTTTCTCCGGACTTTACCGTTATCTTGTCATTTCTTTCTATTGATACCGGTTTCCCTTTTTTAAAATAAGGACCTCTTTTATATATTGTACATTCCGGTATTAACGTAATACTTTCTTTATACGTAGATTTAACTTTTATATACGCGTCCGGCACTTCACCGCTATTCATATAAGGCCCAGAAAGTGGCGCCTCAAAATTTTTTATTTTATAGTAATTCGCCTCATCTTCAGCTGAAACAATAAATTCATTGCCTTTGCCCAATTTTAAATATTCTACATATTTTATATCTGTAACTTCAGACGCGTTATCTGTAACTATTACACCCAAATTATATAACTTATCGGGAATATTGGGAATATTAATTTCAAAAGCAACAATTTTATCTTCTAACGGGTTCAAAGAAAATTCTTTAGCATCAGTACTCGTATACGCTGACTTTATATTCCTTCCCCATTCATCACAGTCCGAAGGTATTAAATAAAGAATATATTTCTGCTCGGGATAAAATATTTGACTATTATTTTTAACTCTAAAATATCCGGAAATCTTATGTTCAGCGACATTATATAACTCAATTTCTTCAACAGAAAAATTAGTTTTACCAAC
>CAYZJZ010000187.1:0-1834 GCA_964478905.1 uncultured Eubacteriales bacterium | reverse complement strand
TTGACGTAAAATGAGCTTCCTTAGTATGTAAAAATTAGAAAGGGGATATGAAATATGAAAAACAAAGCAATTACCAGTAGAGATGTTGATTTTGCACAATGGTACACAGATGTTGTAAGGGCTGCAAGGTTGGCTGCATATTCTAATGTAAAAGGTTGTATGGTAATAGAACCTAACGGATATGCTATTTGGGAAAGAATGCAAGCTGTTCTTGACGGAATGTTTAAGGCAACAGGTCACCAAAACATATATATGCCGGTATTAATTCCTGAGAATTTGATGAAAAAAGAAGGAGAATTAATTGAAGGATTTGCCCCTGAGGTTGCTTGGGTTACTGAAGGAGGACAAAATAAATTAGACGAGAGAATGTGTATTCGTCCTACGTCTGAGACACTATTTAGTGATTATTACAGCAATATAATTAATTCGTATAGAGACTTGCCTAAAAAATACAATCAATGGTGTAACGTAATGAGATGGGAAAAGGAAACAAGACCGTTTTTACGCAGTAGAGAGTTTTTATGGCAAGAAGGTCATACAATTCATGAAACTGCCAAAGAAGCTGAAAAAGAAACACACGATATGCTAAATGTTTATAAAAAGTTCTTTGAAGAATATTTAGCTATACCTGTTATTACCGGAAAGAAAACTGAAAAGGAAAAATTTGCTGGTGCTGAATATTCTTTAACAATAGAGTCGTTAATGTATAATGGTGTATCTTTACAATCCGGTACTAGTCATTATTTTGGCCAAAAGTTCTCAAAAGCATATGACATCACTTTCTCTAACAGAAATAATGAACTTGAATATGTGTACCAAACATCTTGGGGTACAACAACAAGAATGATAGGTGCTTTAATAATGGTACATAGTGACGATAATGGACTTGTTTTACCTCCGAATATCGCTCCACGCCAAGTTGCAATTATTCCTATTGGAGTAAGCGAAAGAGTAAGTAATATTGCAAATGAGGTTTGTGAAAAATTAACTAAAGCCGGAATTGTAGCATATGTAGATAGTACAGAGAGATCTCCGGGATTTAAATTTGCTGAAGCTGAAGTAAACGGAATTCCTGTTAGAATTGAAATAGGCGAAAGAGATTTAAATGAAAACAAGATAACATTTGCAAGACGTGATACAAGAGAAAAGTTAACAGAAAGCTTAGATATAGATATTGTTCAATATGTAAAGGACTTAATGGCACAAATCCAAAAGGATATGTTTGAACGTGCATTAAATAGAAGAGAAGAACTTACTTATGAATGTCACGACATTGAAGAAGTAAAGAAGATAATGGATACAAAACCGGGATTTGTTAAAGCAATGTGGTGTGGAAGTGAAGAATGTGAACTTAAGTTTAAGGAAATAAAGGGAATGAAGTCAAGATGTATTTTAGAAGGACATAAGCATATAGATGATAAATGTATTATGTGTGGAAAACCGGCTAAAGAATTAGTGCTTTGGGGAATTCAATATTAAAAACATAAAACAAAACCTCTGTGAATACAAATGTAGCAAAATGTATTTATGGGGGTTTTGCTATGAAAGGATATATAGAGGAAAGAACAATTGAAATTGCACATTACATAATTGATAACAAGGTTACGGTGAGAGCTGCTGCCAAAAAGTTTGGAATATCTTGTAAAACAGATTGCAAAAGTTTGATGAGCGGGAAAAAAAGGAAGATTGACATATGAGGTAGTTGTTAATGGAGTGGTTTGAGTCTGTAATGATTTAAGCTGATTTCCCTGGAAAAGAGAGAGAAATTTCGGTTTCTCTCTCTTTTTGTATGACGGGCATATCAATGCTCTGTGGTGAAAGTCCACTGAGGTGT
>CAYZJZ010000186.1:0-1840 GCA_964478905.1 uncultured Eubacteriales bacterium | reverse complement strand
AAAACTGCTATTATAGCAGTTTTATCATTTCTTGTTTATATTTTTCTAATTTTTCTTCTACCTCTTTTTCACTTTTTCCCGGTATTCCGAAGTATAACTTTATGATTGGTTCTGTTCCGGAAGGCCTTATAACTAAGTTGGAATTATCAGCCATCTCAAAGAATAATACATCTGAAGTAGGAAGATTTGTTGGCTCTGTTTTACCGGTAGTTAGTTCGGTGATTATTCCACTTTGGTAGTCTCGTACTTTTAAAACCTCTATGTTATTTATTTCTTTTGGTAAATTTGTACGAATTTTTGCCATTATTTTTTGCATTTCTTCCTTGGCTGCGACACCTTCTTTTTTTATAGAAATTACGGCATCTTTAAAACAACCGTAGTCTTTATATAATTTAATTAAGGCATCATATAAACTCATATTATTAGCTTTATAGTATGCAGCCATTTCAGCAATTAGCATTGAAGCAAATATTGCGTCCTTATCACGCGAATAAGTTCCACTTAAATAACCGTAACTTTCTTCAAACCCAAAGATATAGGTATATTCGTTTGTTTTTTCAAATTCTTTTATTTTTTCTCCTATATATTTAAAACCTGTTAATACATTTATCAATTTTACGTTGTTTTTCTTACAAATTTCACTAACTAATTCTGTTGAGACTATACTTTTTACAACACAAGCATTAGTTGGTAATGTGTTATTTTTTTTCATATTTTCAATTATATACGCAACCATTAAAGCTCCCACTTGGTTACCGGATAATGTAATAAATTCTCCATTTGGAGTCCTTACAACTATTCCCATTCTATCCGCATCCGGATCAGTTCCGATAACTAAGTCGCAATTTTCTTTTTTTGCAATTTCTATTCCTAAATTAAAGCAAGATTTTACTTCCGGATTTGGTTTTTCAACAGTAGGGAAGTTACCGTCTAATATCATTTGTTCCGGGACTGTTAAAATGTTTTCAGGCTTTGCTCCAGCCATTTTCAGTATTTCCGGAACTAGTTTATAACCGCTACCATGTAAAGGTGTATATACAATTTTAAAATTATCACTTATGTTTCTTATTGCATCTTTATTTACTTGAGTTTTTAGGATTTCGTTTAAGAAGATTTTATCAAATTCTTCGCCAATCATTTCGATTTTTCCTTCACTTACAGCAGAGCTAAAATCGTTTGTTTTTATATCACTAAATATGTTTAACTTTTTCATTGAGTCGTATATTTTTTTTGCGTGTTCCGGTGGAACTTGTGCACCGTCTTCCCAATAAACTTTATAACCGTTATATTCTTTTGGGTTATGGGAAGCTGTAATCATTACTCCGGCGATACAGTTAAAATGTCTTGTAGCAAAGGATAGAGCCGGTACAGGATGAAGCTCGTTAAACATATATACTTTTATTCCGTTAGCAGATAGGACTTCAGATGTTTTTTCTGCAAATAATCTTGAGTTATTTCTACTATCGTATGATACAGCAACGCCTCTATCTTGCTTCCTTTCTTCAATTATTGTATTTGCAAGTCCTTGTGTAGCAAGAGCTACTGTATGAACATTCATTCCATTTGTTCCGGCTCTCATTATTCCACGAAGTCCGGCTGTTCCAAAGCTTAGTGAATCATAAAAAAATTCTTTTAATTTTTCTTCATCATTTATTGCCGAAGAAATTTCCTCACGCACGTTTTTATCCAAATTTGAATAGTTTAACCATTCATTTGCTTGTTCTAAATAATTTGACATTAAAAAATCCTCCTTTGTAAAACTTATGTTTCAAGTATAGTCTTATCACAAAAAAATATTTTTAGCAATGTTTATGATTTCAATTTTAAATGAATAAATTAA
>CAYZJZ010000185.1:0-1860 GCA_964478905.1 uncultured Eubacteriales bacterium | reverse complement strand
CGGAAAACTTTGTATTCCGGCAGAATATGAATACTGTCAATTCTTTTCACATATCGAAAGCTTACCTGTGCTTGTAAAGAAAGATGGTAAATTTACTTTTTATAGTACTGTTGATGACAAGATTCAATTTGACTCGTTTGACAATGCGACACCGTTCAAATTCGAACCGGAGTTAAATAAAATTGTTGCAAAAGTTACTTTAGATAAAAAGCAGAATTTACTTCTTCCAAACGGAACTTTGTTCTTTGATAATTTCGTTGATGCATTTTGGATTTATGAAGGACTTGGTATTAAAACCTTAAAATGTGATACCTCTTGCTATGATTGGTACACATTAAAAGGTAATAAAATCATAGAAGATTGTTACTCGATCTTGCCTTACAAAGGACTGCCTTTATTCATAGTGGAAAAAGAGGACGGATATGGTGTTACTGATGAATATGGCTTTTTCTTAACAAAATGCATTTACTCTCAAAAGATGTTGCTCACAGAAGATATGTTTATTTTACAAAAAGGCGGAAAATTTGTTTTGTATAAACGTGATAGAGGTGAAATTTTTGCTCCTGAAACTCTTTGTAGTAAAAATTGCTCTGATAAAGACTATTTAGACTACGCCTTAAAAGCTTTAAACTATTATCTGTCTTAACTCAAAAAGCATCCCGAAAGGGGTGCTTTTTTCTGTTCTTTTTCATATACATTTAAAGAACTGGAGGGAGTAAAACTTGAAAAAAACATTAATTATTTTATTAGCATCAATATGCATAAACCTAAATATATGTTACGCAACACCTAGTATTTCCGCAAAAAGTGCAATAGCAATTGAAGCCTCAACCGGTAGAATACTTTACGAAAAAAATCCAAATGAAAAAGTACCAATGGCAAGTACGACAAAAATAATGACAGCAATAATAGCATTAGAGCAAAATTTAATGGATGATACAGTTATCGTAAGTAATAATGCTGCTTGGACCGGTGGTTCATCAGTAAATCTAAAAACCGGAGATGAAATAGAATTAAGTGAACTTATGTACGGATTAATGCTAAATTCCGGCAACGATGCAGCAGTTGCAATCGCCGAACATACGTCAGGCACAGTTTTAGAATTTGCAAAGCTTATGAATGAAAAAGCCAAAGAACTTGGAGCATTTAACACCAATTTCGTAACACCACATGGTTTAGACTCTCCCGAACATTATTCAACAGCATATGATATGGCAATAATTACAAAATATGCTCTAAATAACCCTACCCTAAGGAAACTTGTATCAACTTCTCATTACACAATGAAATTCAAAAATGGAAAAACAAAAGAACTTTCTAATACAAACCCACTTCTTTCATTTTATCAAGGTGCAAACGGAGTAAAAACAGGATACACAGGGCTTGCCGGCAAATGCTTAGTTGCTTCGGCAAAAAGAGACGATATGGAAATCATCGCTGTTTTACTTGGAGATCCATCATCTAAAGCACGAATAAACGATAGTGTAAAAATACTGGACTACTGCTTTAACAATTATAAATTATATGACTTAAGAGAGCTATACCCTCTAAATTTCTCTATAACCATAAAAAAAGGTATATGTTCAAATGTCAAACCAATTTACCAATCATCACTTTTTCTACCATTAACAGACATTGAAAAAAACAATATAATTACAAGAAAAATTTTAAGAGAAAATATCACTGCTCCACTCGAAATAAACGAACCTCTTGGAACTATACAATTTTTAATCAGCAACGAAACAGTAGCTGAAATAAATATTTTAGCTCCTTATACAATAGAACGTCTAAGTATAATTGAATATATAAAAAAAATAGGTAATTCATATTTGAACTACCCAAATTACATAAACTAAATTA
>CAYZJZ010000184.1:0-1874 GCA_964478905.1 uncultured Eubacteriales bacterium | reverse complement strand
AAACGACTGTCGAGGATATCCATTCGACACAATTCCAACAACTTTAGGATCACTTGCTAATGTGGTACAACTTACATCATATGTTCCAAGCTGTCCAACTCCGGGTTGGTTTGGCATCACACAATATGCCGGAATTTCCATAGTTTCACCGGTTATCTTATTAGTGTGGTTGTAATAAACATATTTTAAATTCTGAACGCCTCGTCCGGATATTAAATAATTCATTGTTGTTCCATCAGCGTATATTGAAACATCTTCTAATGTGTTTGAAAAACAATTTGGTGTAACAAAAAATAACATTAAAATAATCAAAGATATTATCTTTTTAAACATATTTCTCCTCCTTCAAATAAAAAATACCTACCTATTTCACTCTTTATGTGGAATAGGTAGGCTCATTATTTATTTTTCTCTTAATTTTGTAAGTAATATTCTGTATGTGTATATTTCCCTTCAACATACTCATCATAGGCTATAACCTTCCACTTGTTGATTGGGCATCCATCGAAAACTTTCTTTAATTCGCTTTCTCTATACGGCCACATCACTTGTGTAGGCTGTGTTTTATCTATTTCGAATGATACTGTTGCTTTATAATTTCCATTTTTACCTTTAGCCGGTTCTCCGTTCTTCCATTTTAGTTCGTTAGTAGATATTAAATTATAAAGTGTGTACTGCATTCGTCTTGTTTCATGTAGGTTTAATACTCCGATTTGACCATTTCCGTAGTCTCTAACTTCTGCTTTTGGCAGTTCTATTTCCGGAAACTTTGACCAGTCACATATCGGCTCTGGCAAAGGTTGTTCTTCCGGCTTTTCCTCAGTTACTATAAAGGTTGTTTTTTCTCCTGTTGGCTTTCCGTCTTTATATAACTCTGCCTCCACCTCTTGTCCAACTAAAGGTCTAAACGTAGCATCTGATTGTGTTATTCTTACTATCTCATCTTCTTTTTCTTCAACCTTTTCTTCTGTCTTACCCTGTTCTTCATAAGGTTTTGAGCTATCAATTAAGACACTCTGTGTTCCTTCATCCCAGATTACACTAAAGTCTAATCGTTCTCCTAAGTCCTTTAGTTTAAAGAAATTATGACCATTTACATTATATGCTTCTACTTCTGCTTTTTCTCCATTAACGATGATGTTGTGTGTGGTTCTTGACACCAATAAGTCAGTTGCCATTGTACCACTTACCATAAGTGTTCCAACTACTACACCTGCTATGAAATTTATTTTTCCATCTTTCATAATTCATCCCTCCTACTACAACAATAAAGCAAAAGAGAGACAAAAGCAAGCAAATGATGTAAACTATATTTCTTCTGCTTGAACGCATAATCGAAGCATTGGCTGATTCTCTACACAAGTTATAAGTGTTATTTTATTTTGCTGTGTTGATGTTAATTTTGAAAAATCATCAGCAGATATTTTTTCTATACTTGTGACCTTGTAGTTTTTACTACCCAATTTCGTTTTGTAAGTTATTTTATCTCCGATTTCTAATTTTTTTAGCTTGCCAAAATTAGTATTTACACCTCTGTTATGACCGGCAATGCAAACATTCCCCTCATAGTAATCAGAAGAAACAAAATGACCAAGTCCTTTTTTCATACTTGTTTCTGTCGTTCCTTCATAAAACTTTAAATTTAGGTCTATAGCATTTATTTTTAATCGACCTATGCTTTCGTCTGTTTCTAATACATCAGATAGTGTTGTCTTTTCTGTATATTCAAACTTCGGGAGGACATCCTGTATTAAACCACTTGTGTTTAAGTTATATACTATATTGGGTGTTGTTCTTATTCCTATAGCTTTATTCTTTGGAACACTAATTACAGTTGTATCTACCGAAGTTGCATCATAAAAGTCTACCGTATC
>CAYZJZ010000183.1:0-1992 GCA_964478905.1 uncultured Eubacteriales bacterium | reverse complement strand
CGGCACGTACTGGTGGTGTGAGAGGGAGAATTTAAATTCTCCCTACTCGATTCTTAGGGAAAGGTGAAAAGAATGTATATTAAGCCTATAAAAATAGGAAATGTTGAAATTAAAAATAATATTTTTTTAGCTCCTATGGCAGGTGTAACAGATATGCCGTTTAGGAGATTATGTAAGGAATTCGGAGCTGGAATGATATATACTGAAATGGCCAGTTCTAAAGCGGTTCATTACGGTAGTGAGAAAACTAAAGGAATATATGAAGTTTTTGAAGATGAAAGGCCTGTCGGAATTCAAATTTTTGGTTCTGATCCGACTGTTATGGCTGAGACGGCTAGTATTCTAAGTGCATTTGCGGATATAATAGATATTAATATGGGATGTCCGGCGAATAAAATTGTAAAGAACGGTGAAGGATCTGCGCTTATGAAAAATTTAGAACTTGCCGGAGAAATTATTACTCAAGTTGTAAAAGCGTCAAAAGTTCCTGTTACGGTAAAAATGCGTAAAGGCTGGAATGATGAACTTGTTAATGCGGTAGAGTTAGCTAAAATTGCTGAAGAGTGTGGAGCTAAGCTTATTACTGTTCATGGACGAACTCGAGAAGATATGTACTCTGGGAACGCGGACTTGGATATAATAAAGAAAGTTAAGGAAAGCGTAAATATACCTGTAATAGGAAACGGAGATATTACTTCCGGTGAAAAAGCAAAAGAAATGATTGAAGTAACAGGATGCGACGGAATAATGATAGGAAGAGGGGCACAGGGTAATCCTTGGATTTTTAAATCTGTTATTTCTTACCTTGAAAATGGAATTGTACTACCTGAACCAAATGCAAATGATAAAATAAATATGGCGCTAAAGCATTTAAATTTGACTAAGGAATATAAAGGAGAATATGTTGCAGTAAGGGAAATGAGGAAACATATAGCTTGGTATTTAAAAGGTATTCCCGGCTCTAGCCAATTAAAGGAGATTATTAATCGCGAGGAGAATATTGAAAAGGTTGAAGAAATTTTAATTAAAAATTTAGAAATACGGGGGTAGAGTTATGCTTGAAAGATTTTTTCCTAACGAGTATAAAAAGAAAGTTTCGGATATAGATGTGAAAAATTTATCTAAGTTGGGGATAAAAGGTGTTTTGGTTGACATAGATAACACTTTGGTGGATTATGAACAAAATATAGATCCGAATACATTTAAATGGATTGAAAATATTAAAAAAGAAGGTATAATTTTTTATTTACTTTCCAATAATAATAAGGAAAGAGTTGATAGTGTAGGCGAAATTTTTGATGTGAAGGGAATTTATCTTGCTGGTAAGCCTAAAAGACGTGGAATTGTTAGTGCAATGAGTGAGTTGAAGTTAAAAAACAGTGAATTAGCAATTATCGGCGATCAAATTTTTACTGATGTATACGGCGGAAACAGGCTTAACATTTATACTATTTTAGTTGATCAAATGAGTCCTAAAGATCCTTTGCTCACAATATGGAAGAGACCTTTTGAAAAGCTTGTTGTAAAGCTTTATGTGAGGGATAAAGGTAAAAGTAATTTAAAACGTGACAAGTGGAAATTATCTAGTGCTGTAAGTAAAAATATACAGTAAAAAGCGATTTTTTTGAAAAAATTTGCTAAAAACTATAAAGTTTTTGCTAAAATGCCGATAATAAGCTTGTAAGTTGTAATACAAATTTTTAAGGGGGTATTTTTAATGAATAAAGCTGAATTAATCGCAGCAATGGCAACAAGATCTGAAATGACAAAGAAGGATGCAGAATGTGCATTAAATGCATTCATCGACACTGTTACAGAAACATTAAAGAATGGAGATAAGGTTGGACTAGTTGGTTTCGGAACATTCGAAGTAAAGAAAAGAGCTGCTAGAGAGGGCGTAAATCCTCAAACTAAGAAAGCTATTAAGATTCCTGCTAAGAAAGCTCCTGTTTTCAAAGCTGGTAAAGGCTTAAAAGAAACTGTTAATAAGTA
>CAYZJZ010000182.1:0-1993 GCA_964478905.1 uncultured Eubacteriales bacterium | reverse complement strand
CTTTTAATTCTTTCATTTTTTCTTTTCTATCAAGTACTTTTTTTACCTCAAGTTCAATATCTACTGCCGGATAATGGAGTCCACTTCTAAGTGCTTGTATCATCTGTTCTGTTCTATTTCTTATTTTATATTCTTTTCCGTCTTTTATAAATACATTTCCGGTTTGTCCAAATATTAAATGCACATTATATTTTTCACATTGATCGTGTAATTTTTTTACCCATTCATAATGAAGTGGCCTTGAGCCCAAGTAGTTTTCGCCACCGGCAAGAACAGTTTCAATTTCTCCTGTTGCTAAGTATTTATCTAAGTCCACTTCCCCTATAAACGGCTTTACACTAACCCATTTATGCTTTGAAGGAATTTCTAATAAGTACGGTATTCTCTCATCTACTCTTTTTTGATTTTCAGCAGATACTGCAAATTGAACATTATCCCAGCCATTTCCCCAATCTGACGGTAGGTTATCTTTTATTCTACTAGCTCTTTTGGTTAAAAGTGAGAAAGTTACATCTAGTCTTTGTCTAATATAGTCCCACGCTTTGCCTCTCCATTCATCTGCTTCTTCTAAGAAAAAATCACTTGTCATACAAACTCTGACAAAAGTTCCTCCCGGTAATTTATAAAGTCCGTTTCTGTCTTTTTTTATTGGATAGTCATAATTCGATTTATTTATAACAACTTCATTTGTATCTCTGCCATATCTTTTGTCCAAAAAATATGCATAGCAATTTTGGCACCCCTCACTGCATTTATGACATCCGTGCCAAGGATTCCATGTTAAATCGTTAATATCCATATTATATCTCCTCTCTTTTTAATTTGCATCTTTTAGCTTTCCAACACCATTTTCAAAAATCCATTTATGCATAGACTGTCCTTTTATGGTTTCTTTAGAAATAATTCCCTCTATTTCGTTTACTGTTTCCTCATCTAATTTTGTATTTATTGCCTTTAGTGAGCTTAAGAAATGATCTGCTTTAGTCGTTCCAATCAAAGATAAAATATTATCATATTTTGCCTGTGTCCATGCCAAAGCAAGCTCACTCATAGTAAGTCCTTGTTTTTTAGCAATTTCAGCAAATGAATTTAAAATTTGCAAATTATGTTTTTTATTAAAAGGTGATAATATTCCCTTTGCAAGCATTGGATTAAAAAACGCATCGCCATTTATGACTTTGTCCGTTAAAACACCATGACCTACTGCTCCATATACTACAACCTGTACACCAAGCTCCTTTGCTGTAGGTATCAATTCGTCTTCTATTTCACGATTAAGTAACGAATATTCAACCTCAACACTATGAATCGGATGAACTTTGTGAGCTCTTCTTAGTGTATTAGCATCTACTTCTGAAAGCCCAATATTCTTAATCAAGCCTTCTTCTTTTAGCTTTACCAATTCCGTCATAACGTCTTCTACAGGAATTGCAATATCCTGTCTGGCAGGCTGATAAAGGTCTACATATTGAACACCGATTTTATTCAGCGCTGCTTCTAATTGTGGTCTGATATTTTGAGGTTTTACATCAAGTTTTGCTCCAGTAAGTCCAAAAGTTACACCGAACTTAAGTGAAATATAATAATCTTCTCTTGGCACACTCTTTAATGCTTCGCCTAATACCACCTGGGACTCACCTTTTTGATAGAAATCGCCGGTATTAAAGATGTTAATACCATTTTCAATCGCAGTTAGAATTGTTTTTATTGAACTCTCTTTATTTCCAAAATTCATACCCATAGTTCCAAGTGCAAGTTTTCCTATACCATTCATAATAATTCCTCCTAACACCTATCATATGTTCACCTTGTATTATAGCTCTTTTTTTTTTCAAAATTCAAGTTTTTTTATCAAACTGTATGTTCATTTTTTTGAGACAATGCATTTAAATTTTATAAACATTTGTATTACAAAATTTTATGCAACCTATATCTCAATACAAATCGAGTAGGGAGAATTTAAATTCTCCCTCTCACACCACCAGTACGTGCC
>CAYZJZ010000181.1:0-1996 GCA_964478905.1 uncultured Eubacteriales bacterium | reverse complement strand
TCTTTCGAGCTGGATTTTTTGTTAAGGCGTCACTATTTTAGGACAGCCTCTTTTCTGAAACATATATATGGAAAAATCCTACTAAGTTAAAGAATAGTTACCATATTTTGAAATTTAATTTTTCAGGAATAGATACGAATAGTATAGAAAGTACAATAGAAAGTTTTAAACAAAAAGTAATACTTTCAATAACTTCTTTTGTACAAAAATATGATATAGATTTTATTATAAATCCTAATTTAACTTCAGAAGGATTACTTGGAAGTATTTTTGAAGCGTTTAAATTCCAAAAGTCGGGAGAAAAAATCTATGTAATAATAGACGAATATGACCATTTTGCTAACGAATTACTCGGATTTAATGTAGAAGGGTTTAAGAATTTAGTATCTAAAAATGGCAAGGTTAGAAAATGGTATGAAATCTTAAAAGAAGGAACTGAGAGCGTAGTAGATAGGATATTTATAACCGGAGTAGCTCCTATTACGCTAGACGGAATAACTTCGGGATTTAACATAGTTTCGGATATAACTAGAGACTTTGAGTTTAACGAAATGATGGGATTTACAAAAGAAGAATTAATAGAAATGATGAGAAAGCAAGGAATATCCGAAGAAGAAACAGAAAAATTACTTCCTATAATGAAAGAGAATTATGATGGTTATACATTTTCTGAAGAATCGAAAGAAAGAATGTATAATTCCAATATGACATTATATTTCCTAAATGAATATATAAGACAAGGGCAAGTCCCAAATAAAATGGTAGATGTAAATATAATAAGCGACTACGATAAAATAGGAAAGATGCTAAACTTATGTAAAGGAGAAAAACGGCTTGAAATTCTAGAAACGACAGTATCCGGAGAAGGAATTTTTGCCGAAATAACTCAAAAGTTTAATCCGGCAGTAGCTTTTGGAGATAATGAAATGGTATCTATGCTTTATTACTTAGGCTACTTAACCATAAGTGAAAATATAACCGGGTATGCAAAGTTAGTAATTCCTAATAAGATGATGAGAGAAATATATTCGGATTACCTACTCGAAACATTAAAAGAAAATAATGAGTTTGATGCTAATGTTAACTATGCTAAATTAGCTATTTATGTACTAACAAGCGGAAAGATAGATAAAGTAATAGAGTTAGTAAAAGAATATCTAAGTAACTTATCCAATAGAGATTACCAAGGATTTGACGAAAAACATTTAAAGCTAATCTTTTTATTGGTGGCTACAAATTTTAAAATGGCATATAATGTAAAATCCGAAATGGAAGTTCAAAGAAAGTACCCGGATTTAGTGCTTATTCCAAGAGAAAAAGATAAAGGTTACTATTCAGTAATGATAGAGTTTAAGTATTTAAAGAAGAAAGACGAAGGTAAGTTAGAAGAAAAAAGACAAGAGGCTAGAGAACAAATTGAGGAATATGCTAGCTTTGAGGAATTAAAGAGTTTGCCGAATTTGAGGAAGTATACTGTTGTTACGGTAAATGATGAAGTTTATGTGGATGAGATATAAAACATCTAATGCGAAAACAATATAGAATTATATATCGTTTCCGCATTAAAAATTTGCACACTTTACTTGACAAGAGTTTTCCGGGGAAGATACAACGTATCTTCCCCGGTTTTAGCTTCTTTTTTACTTATTTTACGATTTGTATTTTATTCCCAGTTTACTCGAGTCTTGTACCGTACAGGGACCAGATTCCTGTCGTGCGCTTGCGCACTACAAGTGAAACCTTCCTTACGGCAAAGCCGTTCAAAAAGAGGTTTCACTACGGTATCGCGAGGACCGGGCGAAAACCGCAGCTGCTGCCGCGGAGGCCGTTGCTGCGGTAGAAGCAGAATACACCGGCGCCAGACGTATTGAAGTAGCAACCACCGCGTAAGAAAACAGGGAAGTCGGAATAAGGCGCGTGCAAGAAATCTCCATCCCAAGAGGTAGGACCTGAGCCACTGCTACTAGTCTCATAAACTGCATCGCCTTTTATGTTA
>CAYZJZ010000180.1:1591-2017 GCA_964478905.1 uncultured Eubacteriales bacterium | reverse complement strand
TAATGGCATATTAATTCCTCCCTTTTTCTTTTGCAAAATTTCCTTCAAATGGAGCGGACGAGGGGAATCGGACCCCCACCATAAGCTTGGGAAGCTCAAGTTCTACCACTAAACTACGTCCGCATCAAATCCAGTACCTATATTATCACATATTTTTACCATAGTCAAACTATTGACAGAAACTTTTGTTTATGTTAACATTATACACGGTTTCTAATTATGTCAAGATAGGTATGTATAATCATTTTTTATAGTTACTGTTCATACTTATTGTTTGACAACTAAATAGTACCATTTAATGTACTTGTTTTAGAATATTTAAGAATTGGAGGAAATATTAAAATGAAGAAAAAATTATTCGATCTAAAAAGTATGATTACAGGAATAACAGTTGGAGCTTTATTGTTCGGCGGGGTTGTAACTGCA
>CAYZJZ010000180.1:0-1581 GCA_964478905.1 uncultured Eubacteriales bacterium | reverse complement strand
ATTGGTTTCTGAAGTTTATCTAAGTCCATTTCCTGTGTATGTTAACGGCAATAAGTATAATTCAACGTCTCCTATGTTAAATTACCAAGGAAAAACTTATGTTCCACTTAGTGAATTTGGCGGACTTACAAATTCTAATGTTAGTTTTAATAACAATACTGTATTTATTAATTCTAACAACTACGATTCATATTACAATTATCCTAGTTACTCTCAAACAAATTCTCGTGAAGATATGGAAATAGAAGTTGATGAAAAAGATACATTCTATGTAAATCTTAATAAATATGGTGCAAAAAGTGCAAATATAAGCTACAACACAACTTATCTTAAACTTTCAAAAACATATTTAAACTATTCAGGTACTGTTACAGTTCAAGGTAAAAAAGAAGGCGATGCAGTTATTAAAATTACATATAATACAGGTAATGTAGATTATATTGATGTTACTGTAACTGATGATGAAGATTATGACGATGAAATAGAATTAGAAGTTGGCGATACTGATACTATTTATATCGATCTTGAAGATTATGATGCCGATAAAGCTACTTTAACATATGATTCTGATTATATTTCTTTATCTAAAACTAAGTTAACAAAATCCGGTAAAGTTACTATTACAGCTAAAAATGAGGGCGAAACTACTATTAAAATTAAGTTTGATACTGGGGACACAGAATATATTAATGTTATTATAGAAGATGATAACGAAACATATTCTCGTGAAATCAGCTTTAGCAAAAGTGGAAATCTTGCTCTTGATATAAACTTAAACGTTTTTAGTGCAAAGAGTGCAACAATTTCTTATGACAGTAATTATGTTAGTTTGTCCAAAACAAGCTTATCAAAATCTGAAAAGATAACTGTAACTCCAAAGAAAACGGGAACTACTGAATTAAAAGTTAAGTACAACACAGGAGATACAGAATATATTAAATTAAAAATATTTTAGAAAAAAGGTGGCAAAGCCACCTTTTTTCTACCAAAATTTCAAGTTAAACATCAAACCATTACTCTACCAATTCCGGTAATTTCTTCACTTGTTCAGCCAGCTTTTTTTCTTGTGATTTTACACTTCGTTCAACTTTTTTTATGTCCTCTGATGCAGGTAGCTCCTCAGGCTTTATGCCACGTTGTCCAAGCATATGTCTAACAGAAAGATTATTTTGTATATGTTCATCTGAAATAATTTCTTCTCCATACAAATCTTTTTCTTCAACATTATAATTAGTCATTTCAACGGCCAAATTTTTTGCTGCAATAGTAAGGGTCGGTAAAAAATCTGCCAGAGGTCTGCTATCTTTTATTCCTAACCGATTTTTCATTTCCTGAGTTGTATTCCCACCAAATAAGGCACTATCCCCTTTTGAACGTATTCTTCCAAATCCAGCATCATCAACTCCACGTTCATAAATATTTTTTGAAAATACTTTTTCCGATTGCCTCAGCCTATCACGTGCTTCAGTACGTTCAATAAAAGCCATTCTTTCTTCTATCAATTCTTGTGTTCTTGTTTGAATAGCAAAATAACTTTGAGCAAACGCTATTTCTTCTTTCTTAGAATCTCCATTTTGAGCA
>CAYZJZ010000179.1:0-2034 GCA_964478905.1 uncultured Eubacteriales bacterium | reverse complement strand
ATTTGGTTTTAATTCTTGTATTATTTTAAATTCAAGCATAAAAAATGTCCTCCTTCCTAGAAAGAGAACATTTAAGTTTTATATAAAATAAAAACTCACGAACCTTAATTAGTTCGTAAGTTGATTTCAAATGGAGCCAATGGTGGGAATCGAACCCGCGACCTACTGATTACGAATCAGTTGCTCTACCGACTGAGCCACATTGGCATTTACACTTCTTAGATTCTACCATTATACATTTAAAAAATCAATAGCAAAAAGGGACTTTTTTTAGCCCCTTTCAAATTACAGCTCCTGTAATCAATATTCCTTCATTCTCGGAATAAATAGTATTAAATTGAGATATAGGTAAAGGATTTGTTCCCCAGCCAACTTCAATTGTATAACCCGGCTTGTTATAATTTTGTATAAACCAATCTTTATATCCGGCATACCCGGAAGAATATGGTGTACTTTCTAAAAGATAGCCACTTATATTAGAAAACTTTTCCCCAATTTCACGAGACTGTGACGGTAAATAATCTAAAAATCTCCAGTATATAACCCTTCCTTGAGTATGATAAGCTAAAATAAGTCTAAAATTATGTGCCAATGTAAAATCATACAAGCTAATAGCTTCCGGTTGAGTAAGTGGCCCATTTCCAACATAGTCACGTGGAGACGGAGTTGTAAATCCTTGAGCAAATTTTATCTGCCTTGCATTTTCCCAACCTGCAGGGAACTGTAAATTTAAATCTACTCCATCAATATTCGCTTTCCACCCATCCGGAAAAGGTATTGCCGGATATCCTTCAGCAATTATTTTCGCATTTTGGTACGCTTCTAGCGAAGTATCCAGTCCACCGGTTACTAAATCTACTCCATCAGGATTAACCATAGGCACAATATATATCGAGGCAGTATTAAATACTTCCCTAACATCAAAACCATACAACTTTGTATTATTTACATATGCTCTGCAAAAATTTTCAATAAACTTCATTAGCACAACTGAAGTTATCCATTCATTCGCATGAATCGAGCCACTGTAAAACACTTCATTTAAGCCGTTTCCAAGTCTTATACAAGTTAATTCTTTACCCAGTACGCTCTTCCCTATACTTGTTATATTTAAAAACGGATATATCGTTTTTAATGCTTCAACATTGCTTTTAAAAATATCATATGTATAACTTATATTAGTCTTTACAACATTACCAAATGGCACAATAATACTTTGCCCCGGTAAAATTCTAGTTGGTGAAACTCCAGGATTAGCAGCAATTATTCTGTTATTCGTTGTAGAAAAACGCCTTGCAATATTATAAAATGTGTCTCCTCGTCTTACAACATATCTTCTATAGCCATTAATATATGGCCTTAGTGAATTCCAAGTCATTTCTCCTACCACACCATCACTTTGCAATGAAAAATTTCTTTGAAATCTTCTTACAGCTCTTTGAGTATTTAATCCGAAAATTCCGTCAATTTCGCCTGTATAAAACCCTAAAGTTTTCAATATACTTTGTACAAGCATAACCTCTGGTTTTAGAGAACCTAGTTCCAAATTTTCCATATACTCCACCCCTTTTTTGCAAACTTGTTCAAAACAAATATATGCATAAAGAGATTTTTTAGCACAAAAAAAGAACCTTAATTAGGCTCTTTCTTTTAGTCTTCATCAGTAATATTAAATTTCTTCTTAAATCTTTCACTTCTTCCACCAACAACTGTATTCTTTTGAGAACCGGTGTAGAAAGGATGACATTTTGAACAAATTTCAACACGTAGCTCAGGCTTAATTGAAGTTGTTGTAAAAGTTTCTCCACAAGCACACTTAACAACTGATTCTACACATTTAGGATGTATTCCTTCTTTCATCAAATTCACCTTCTTTCAAAATTCTATATCCGTTAAATCATATTTAACACACTTAGTCAACGATGTATATTCTAGCATATCTTGTCAAAGTTTTCAAGACTTTTTTAAAAAAATATAAGTTTTGCAAATGGCAATATTAAATTTCCGGTTGATTTGGCTATTATTATTCCGCGA
>CAYZJZ010000178.1:0-2053 GCA_964478905.1 uncultured Eubacteriales bacterium | reverse complement strand
TGCGTTTACGTACAAATCAAGAAGATGAAGATATAATCTATGACACCGATAGGAAAAGTTCGTTTGATAAAAACGCTACTTCTGTTAAAGATGTAATTCTGCCTTCCGGAATAGACGCTACTTCGTATAATCATCTTGAAATTTTTGCGAAAACCACAAAATATTGCAGAAGTTTTTATGTTTCTTCTGTTCCTCGTATGGCTACCTTCGTTGAGTTTTTAAATTCTATGTACGACTTCGGAGATATAAATGTTTCTATACATATAGAACCAATCCCAGAGGCTGTTTCTCAAAAGGATTTAAATAAAATGATTTCTGATATTGAGTCTGAAATTATCGTAGCCGATAAAAGAGGCGATACTAACCGTTCTTCAGTTTTAAGAGATAAATATACAGAAGCCGATTCACTTAGAAGCGAAATTGCTGCCGGTTTTAATAAATTGTATGATGTTTCTATATTTTGTACAATTACTTCTTACGACTTAAATGAACTAGATAAAATGTCTGAATTACTAGCTATGGAAGTTTCTAAAAATCTTCTTATGTTAAAAACTGCTTGGGCAGTTCAGGAAGATGCTTTTATTTCTAATCTTCCGCTAAACTTAGATTTAATTAAGAGGAAACATACTTTTGATAAGCGCTCTGTCGCTACTGTTTTTCCTTTTACCTCTTCCGAAATCGGACATTCTACAGGTATTCCTTTAGGTTATAATGCCCAAACTGGAGTACCTATATTATTCGATAACTTCCACCCTACCCTAACCAACTACAATATGGTCGTATTTGGTAAGTCCGGTGCCGGTAAAGGTGTTACTATTAAGGTTCTTACTGCTCGTTCTTCGGTTTTAATGGGAATTGAAACTTTAGCACTAGATGCTGAAGGTGAATATGGTCCTGTTGCTGAAGCGTTAAACGGAGTTAATGTTGTTATAAGTCCTACTTCCCAAACTATAATTAATCCGTTTGATATTGAACCGGAGACTATACGAGATGAAATTACCGGACGTGAACGAACTATCGTTCATGTTGAAAATAAAGTTGAAGATGTTACCCAATCGCTTATAACTATGGCTCGTGGTTCTACTAAGAGTACTGAAGTTAACGAGCTTACAAAGCAGATTATTTCTGAATGTGTCGCTGAAGAATACTGGGCTGCCGGTATTACTAGCGACCCTGAGTCATTAATAGATTATGAGGCTCAAGCTGAATTTGAAGATGGAGCTTTAGTTAGACCTCGAAAGCCTATGCCGACTATTACTTCTTGGTATGCTAGAGTTTGTGCTAAGACCGAGGAAAATACTAATGTGGATTACCAATTCCATTATAGTTATTTAGTTAAAGTTATGAAACAATACGTTAGAAAATATAATGGTCAGATGAGCTATTTTGATGGTCAGTCTACATTTAAACTTTTAGATAACGTACCGTTTATAAACTTAGATATTTCCCAACTTGAAGAAAGATTTGCAAGGCCTCTTGCTCAACAAATTCTTTTATCTTGGATTTGGGAAAAATATGTTAAGAAAAATAGTGAAGATAAATTAGCTGCTAAGAAAAAACGTGTTATTATCGACGAAGCATGGATGATGTTACCGTTTCCTGAAGCAGTTGATTTCTTGAACACTATGGCAAGACGTGCTAGAAAAAGAAATGTTTCTCTTGCCGTTGTATCTCAAAAGTTCCAAGATTTCTATGAAACTAAAGAGGTACAAGCCGTACTTACTTCTTCTGATACTAAGTTATTCTTAGCTCAAGATAAGGCGGAAATTGAATATATAAAAGAAGTATTTAAGTTAAGTTCCGGAGAAGCGTCCTTTTTAACTACTTGTTCAAGGGGATATGGACTTCTAAAAGTTGGATCAGCAACAGCGATACTCCAAATTACACCAACTGAAAAAGAATTCGACTTTGTCGAAACTAATATGCAAAAAATTGCTGAACGTGAAAAGAAAAAACTTGAAGAAAATTCATAATTTATGGAGGGATTGTTTTGAAAAGATTTGTAGCAATATTTTTAATTTTTATTTTAATATTTAGCTTTACCACTCCCTCC
>CAYZJZ010000177.1:0-2058 GCA_964478905.1 uncultured Eubacteriales bacterium | reverse complement strand
CAAAAATCAGATATTTTTTTATCGAAAAACGGTAAGTTAATTTTGCTATTTATAATACTTAATTAAACATAATTACTGTTTGAATTGCAAATTTAAATAATAACCAATATAAAGTTTTCCTTGCAAAGAGAGTGCTATTTAGGTATTATTTATGAGGAGGTGTTTTCGATGCAAACAGATATAGAGATTTCAAAATGTGCTAAAATAGATAAGATAGTAGATGTAGCCAAGAAAGTAGGAATAAATGAAGATGAACTTGAGCTATATGGTAACTATAAGGCTAAAATCAGTGATAAATTGTTAAATAGAATAAAAAATAATCCTGATGGAAAACTTGTTTTGGTTACAGCAATTAATCCTACTCCTGCCGGAGAAGGTAAAACTACTGTTACTATTGGTTTAGGACAGGCTTTAAATAGAATTGGAGAAAAATGTGTTATTGCGTTAAGAGAACCATCACTTGGACCTGTTATGGGGTTAAAGGGTGGAGCAACTGGTGGCGGATATAGCCAAGTTGTGCCGATGGATGATATAAATCTTCATTTTACAGGAGATATGCATGCGTTGACTTCTGCGAACAATTTGATTTCTGCTGTAATTGATAATCATATTTACCAAGGCAATGAGTTGAATTTTGATTTGGAAAAAATAACTTGGAAAAGGGCGATGGATATAAACGACAGAGCTCTTAGAAATATTAATGTTGGACTTGGCGGAAAGAGTAATGGAATTCCGAGAAGTGATGGATTTAATATTACGGTTGCATCTGAGATAATGGCGGTATTGTGTTTGGCAAATGATATACAGGATTTAAGAAACAGAGTTGGGAATATTATTGTTGGATACAATTGTGACGGTAATCCTATAAAGGTTAAAGAACTAAAAATAGAGGGAGCTATTACGGCATTATTAAAGGATGCTATAAAGCCTAATTTAATTCAAACATTAGAGAATACTCCTTGTATTATGCATGGAGGACCTTTTGCTAATATTGCTCATGGATGCAATAGCGTTATTGCGACAAAAACAGCGTTGAAGCTTGCTGACATTGTTGTTACAGAAGCTGGCTTTGGAGCGGATTTGGGAGCAGAGAAGTTTTTGGATATAAAATGTCGAATGACTGGACTTAGCCCGTCTGCAATTGTTATTGTTGCTACGATTAGATCACTTAAGTATAATGGCGGAATGGCAGTTGAAGATTTAAAAACGCCTTCGCTTGATTACCTGAAAAAAGGTATTGTTAACTTAACCAAGCATATTGAGAATATGAAGTTATATGGTGTGCCTGTTCTTGTTACGGTTAATAAGTTCTTTAGTGATACTGAGGAAGAAATTGAGTATGTAAGAGAGAATTGTAAAAAGGCTAATGTTAAGTTTTCGGTTTCTGAGGTATTTGCTAATGGCGGAGAAGGTGGAATAGAACTAGCTAATGAATTAGTTGATACGTTAAAAAATGACGAGGCACATTACGCTCCGATTTATAACGAAAACGACTCTATAAAGGAGAAAATAGAAACTATTTGCAAAAAAATATATGGTGCGAGTGGGGTTAATTATACTGAAAATGCAGATAACCAAATTAAGGAAGTGGAGAGATTAAACTTAGATAAAATGTCTGTTTGTATGGCTAAAACTCAATATTCTTTATCTGATGACCCTAAAAAATTAGGCAGACCTGAAAATTTTGAAGTAACGGTTAGAGAAATAAGAATTAGCAATGGTGCTGGATTTATTGTAGCTCTTACCGGTAAGATTTTAACAATGCCGGGACTCCCTAAAGTACCGGCTGCGGAAAAGATAGATGTGCTTGAAGATGGTAGTATTGACGGAATTTTTTAAATTAGAAATCGAATTCTTAAAATGTGTATTCCTAAAACTTTGGCTTCTCAAAATGAAGGAACTAATAATGTTTTTCTACACCTTAAATCAGCTCTATATAATGATGCTTTGGATGAGCAGTGTGAATTTTGATGAAATAAATGTACCGTTGTCTTAGAAAAACTGTTGAAATATGGAGAAAATTGGTGTAAAATTTTAATTGTAGTGAAAACCATATAA
>CAYZJZ010000176.1:0-2075 GCA_964478905.1 uncultured Eubacteriales bacterium | reverse complement strand
GTTCATTGTCAGAACAAAGTACATAGATAATAGCGCCTACTGAAATTACTAAAACAGCTACAAGTGCAATAATAACCTTTCTATTCATCACTATCACTCCTTCTTTTCTCATTCTACCAAAATAAAGCAAACTTTTCAATCCTTTTTATTGTTAAACCAATTTTACTTTTCAGATTTGTTTTTTAACAATGCATTAATCTACTTCATCAAATGGAATTATATTAAACATATCCACATCAATAATAATATCAATTTTGCCGTAAAATGCCTCGGCTACTAATACAAATATTTTATCTATATCCTCAAACTTTGCTAGGAGAAAAATAACTGGTTTTCTACATTCATTAAATATATTTTTCCCGCAAGATGTTCTAAAAATAACATCTCTTTCATAAATTGCATTAGAAAAAACAAGCCGAATATCGGCAGAATGGAGATGACTTATGATAGACTTAACTCATAATTCAATTACACTAAACCAAACTTATCCGGAAGTAAATGACTCATTCTTTATCGAAGGAGACGTCATAATTCCGGACGTAAAACCGGATGTCGATTCGGTACTTTTTGTAGATGCTGTACCTGTAATAAACGACTATTCGGTAAACTCCGGACAAATAACATTTTCCGGGGACTGTGAATTTAATATTTTATATGTTTCAAACGAAAATCCAAGCGAAATAATTCGCATATCCACCTCTATCCCATTTAAAAACACATTTGCAGCAAAAAATTTAAACTCAGAATCCTGTATAAATCTTACCATAACCCCTCAAAAAGTATCTTCTCTTATATTAAACGGGAGAAAATTAAGCGTTTCTGCAGAGCTAAACGCAAATTTAAGATACTCAAATCAAAATAACATAAACTACATCGAATCAGTTGGAAATAGTGACACAACAAAAATCCTAAATTCAACAAGTACAGTCACAACATTTTTAACTGAAACATCAAACAAAACCGCATTAAAAGATACAGCAATGTTACCAACAGATTCTCCCAACATAAAAGATATAATAAAATACGATAGTGCCATAACCAACTCCGAAAACGTAATATCCGACGGAAAAGTAATAGTAAAAGCAGACTTCAACATAAAAATTTATTATACAACGGACAATTCAAACGAAATCCTTAACTTTGAAACAACCATTCCATTTTCAACATTCATAGATATAAACCAAATCAGTGAGAATGACATTGTAGAAATAATAAATACCATAAAGAATGTCGCCCTAAAAATTCTTCCCGACTCAGACGAATTAATGAGAATAATCGAAGTTGATACGGAAATAGAAACAAATGCAAAGGCATTTCAAAATAGTGAAATAAACGTAATAGAAGATGTATACGACACAACAAAAAACTTGCTACCTCAAAGAGATGAAATATTTTATGAAACAAGTAGTCCAGTCCAAACAGAAGACATCTCTTTAAGAGATTCAATATCTATTCCGGAAGACGAAGAAGTGAAAATACTTTCTTCTTTTGCAAGAATAAAAAGCTTAAATTTAGAAAAAGAAAACAATAACAATATGTTAAAAGGCGTAATAGACGTAACAATAATTTACGCCATTCCATCAAGTGGGAAAGTAAATAGTGTATCTTTGGATATGCCGTTAGAACATGTACTATCTTCAGATATCGATATACTTTCAAATGTTTCAATAACAGGAGTTGAAGTTACACCTAATGGCCAAGACAAATACGACGTAAAGATATCCATGACAATTTCCGGATATAAAAATACGTCAAACCAACTTTCATTGCTAAGAGATATAATCGAGATGGAAGAATTACCAATTATAAACACCGGTATAACAATATACTTCGTAAAACCCGGAGACACTCTATGGAAAATAGCAAAAAGGTTTTATACAACAATAGATAAATTAGTAAAAATAAATAACATTCAAAATCCTGACGTACTAGATGTAGGAAAAGCATTAGTAATTATTTAAAAGAAAACACGGTTAGTTCAAAATAACTAGCCGTGTTTTTAACTTACCTTTGTATTTACTTTACTCAATTTCGTCTGATATAACTTTAAGCATCTTAATTATCATTTCAAGTTT
>CAYZJZ010000175.1:0-2115 GCA_964478905.1 uncultured Eubacteriales bacterium | reverse complement strand
TCTTTCGAGCTGGATTTTTTGTTAAGGCGTCACTATTTTAGGACAGCCTCTTTCAATACAAGAATTTTTAATTATTTACTCCAAAGTATTGTTTCTGCTCCGTTGTCATCTACAAAAACAATTTTATTGATTTCCTTAAATTCAAGACTTTGTGTTGTCTGCAAATTAATAGGAGTCTTGTTATTTAAAACGGTTGTCTTAAACGATTTAACATATAATGTATCACCGCTTTCTTCCGGACTTTTCCCCCATTTTATTTCTCTTATAAAATAAGGACTGTTCCAAGAAACAACTGTAACAAATTCATTATTTTTCATTACATCTTCAGTAATAGAAATTTCAGCATTTGGCATTGCAGGAATTTCTATTTTGTAAGCGTTACTTGTATCTGCTTCTCCACGAGATATTTTTACATAGTCTTCATCCATAATTAGTTCCTGTGGAAGTTCGTTTACTGAATAAACAATTGCTGATACATTAATATCTTCTATATCAATCTCCTTAATCGGCATGCTATAAAGTAGTTGAAATCCAATTAAAAATACCAATATTACTATAATGGAGCAAATAATTATATTTCTATTTTTTCTGTTTATTTTCAATTTAATATTTTTTAAACTGTTAACCATTTTCACATCCTCCAATTCATTATTTTGTTTTTCTACAAATCCATCTATTACTTTCATTGATTCGTAGTATTGCCTACATTTTTCACACTCCACCAAATGTAATTCTACTGCATTTTTACTTTCCTCATTACACACATCATCAATGTATAGCGGAAGTAAATCTCTAATAATTCCACAAGGGTATGTCATTGTAATTCCTCCTTTATAAATACTTTAGCCCTGTAATAGGTAACTCTTGCCCAACTTTCAGTTTTACTAAATAATGTTCCAATCTGAGCAAAAGATAACTCTGCGAATGTCCTAAGCATAAAAACTTCCCTATATGGCTCGTTTAAGTTGTGTAAGACTTTATGCATCGCATAAGCTATTTCCTTATCCGAAAATTTTTCTTCAATATTTTCATCAACCATTACAATTTCAACAGGATACTGAGCTTGCCTATTATGTTTCTTTGCATAAGTGTAAAAAGTATTCTTTGCTATTTTACATAGCCATGTACTGAGTTTACAATCACCCTTGAAACTGTCAATATTTTTTAGAGCCTTAAAAAATGTTTCTTGTGTGATTTCTTCTGCCAATGACTGATTTTGACATAGTGTTAACACAAATTTATATACTTCCGAAAAATATTCGGAATATATTTTATCAAAGTCTTGCACAGTCTCACCTCCTTATCATTAATTAGACTTCTATATTGAAGATTCGTTACAATTTTTTTGCAAAAAAAGATTAGTCATTACAACTAATCCAAGATTACTTCACAACTTGTGCGAACAAGTATCTACAATAAATTCCTTCAAAAAAGAAGGCTGTAATCAATAAACACAAATTATTTTACAATACTATGATTTTTTCTGATATACCCAATAGCAAATCCAATAAATGATAACCAATAAAAGTACAGAATACGCAATGCCTCGTGCTATATCGTGAAAACCCAAAAGTGATAAAATAATTACTACTATACATGAAAATAAAATATATATAGAAAATGCTGCACTCTTTGCCTTAGTTAAAATTGCTATATTTCTTTCGTCTGTTTCAGCTATTTGTTGCTTTTTTAGTTTTCTTTCATCTTTGGTAATAATAAAATAATTTCTAATCCTCACAATGCCAAATATCACCAATGCCAACCCAAGAGATGATATGAAATCATTGTCAGTTTTAACCACACTCGCACTGGCAATCATCATAATACCAACTGCAATATAAATAACACCAATATATAATCTTGATTTTATCTTTTCTTTATAATCCATATTTATTCCTCCTCAAAAATAAAAATATCCTCGATTTTCTTGCCAAAATATCGTGAAATTTTATGTGCCAACTGTAGTGAAGCATTATACTTCCCGTTTTCCAAAGATATAATTGTCTGACGTGTAACTCCTACTGCTTCTGCCAAATCATCTTGTGTTACCTTATTCAGTTTTCTTAATTCTTTTATTTTATTATTCAACTTATCACCTCCAAAATAGTAAAGTAT
>CAYZJZ010000174.1:0-2138 GCA_964478905.1 uncultured Eubacteriales bacterium | reverse complement strand
AGAGTTCACCTTAATCCAAGACTTCAACATAGTTTTTTCCTCCTAAAATTTTATTAAGATTTTTTTAGAAACAAAAAAACGTTTCTATATGGAAATGAATATCAACTTGCCCATTATAACATGCTCTTCAATTATGGTCAACCATTTTCGCAACTATTCAATAAGACCTTAATTTCAAGTAAAAATAAAATGTACTTTTTCTCTATATATGATATAATTTCATTATAACTTTTTAGAAATGAGGAAAAACTATGAATATACTTGGAATTATAGCCGAATATAATCCTTTTCATAATGGTCATTTATACCATTTAAACTCTGCAAAACTTAAAGTAAATGCCGATTATACCATATGCGTTATGTCAGGGAATTTTATACAACGTGGTGAGCCGGCTCTTATAAATAAGTTCATTCGTTCAGATATGGCAATAAAGAACGGAATAGACTTAGTAATTGAATTACCCGTTTACTATTCAAACGCAACCGCTGAAAAATTTGCATATGCAGGAGTAAAATTACTAAATGAATGTAATGCAAACTTTATCTCATTTGGCTGTGAATCAGACGACATTCAAACTTTAACCTCTGTTTCCAATTTACTTTCAAACGAAACGTATGAATACCAAAACGAATTAAAAAAACATCTAAATTTAGGGCTTTCCTATCCTGATGCACGCTCTAAAACTATATCAAAATTGCTTAACATTTCAGCACATATATTAAATCAGCCCAATAATGTATTAGCTATAGAATACCTAAAAGCTATATCTAAAATAAATCCGGAAATAACCCCCGTCCAAATTCAACGTGTTGACTCAAATTACTATGATACTGACTCAAAAACGAATATATTAAGTGCAACCGGAATTAGAGAAAAATTAAAAAATTCAGAAGATATAGACATCTTTCTTCCTCAAAATTCGCTCAATTTATTGGGAAACCCTATATTTATGCAAGACTTTGAACAATTAATCTTATTTTCATTGAGGAAATTATCCATAGATGACTTAAAGAACCTGCCTGACGTTACAGAAGGCTTAGAAAACAGAATTTTCTCAGCAATTATAACCTCATCTACGCTAAGCGAGTTAATTGACAAAATAAAAACAAAAAGGTATCCTTTAACCAGAATAAAGAGGATTTTAATATCTGCCTTACTTTCGCTTTCAAAAGAAACTTTAACGCTATTTGATAAACTTGGAGGGCCACAATATTTAAGAGTTCTTGGGTGTAATGAAAAAGGTAAAGAATTGTTATCTTTAATTTCAAAAAAATCTACTCTTCCAATAGTTACATCAATCAACAAATTTTTATATACTGCAAGCGAACCACAAAAAGAAATGCTAAGTAAAGACATACTTGCGACAAACATATATACATTAATTTCAAAGGATAAAACTATGAACTTAGATTATACAAGGAGGATTTAACTATGGTAATTGGAATAACGGGCGGAATTGGTTCGGGGAAATCTACTGTATCGGCTTTACTATCCGAGATTTTATCTGCTCCAATTTTAGATGCAGACAAAATTTCAAAAACTGCTCTAAAGGAACAAGCAATAATAGAAAAAATAAAACAATTTTTTGGAGCTTCAATTTTTGATTCTAATAATTTATTAAACAAGGAACAACTATCAAAGCTTGTATTTAGTAGTGAAAAAAAATTAATAGAACTAAACAACATAATCCATCCATTTGTAATGAAAAAAATAGCTGATACAATAAACGAGCTTTCAACTAAAAATGAATATATTTTATTAGATGTTCCACTTCCTAATTCTGAATTTATAAACTTAAGTGATAAAATCATTGTAGTAGTTGCAAATGATGAAGCTAGAATAAAACGAGCATCAAAAAGGTTAAACATCTCCGAAGAAGACGTAAAAAAGCGTATGGAAAAACAAATGCCGATTAGTAACTATGTAAAATTGGCTGACCATATAATAAAGAATAATGGAACTGTTGAAGACCTTAAAAATAATTTATATGAACTCTGTGAAAAGTTAAAATAGTTAATCGAGTAGGGAGAATTTAAATTCTCCCTCTCACACCACCAGTACGTGCCGTTCGGCATACGGCGGTTCGAGTACGTAGAAAAATTTGTGTAAATTAATAAAAAGAAATCCTTTCTATGGT
>CAYZJZ010000173.1:0-2252 GCA_964478905.1 uncultured Eubacteriales bacterium | reverse complement strand
CTACAAATCCAGTTCGCCAAATCCACAGCACCGCGATATTTTTCTTCCTCAAAATTCCCAACTTTAGAAAGCTTTTTATAAGGAGTAAGCCTTTTATCTACGCTTTCCTCATTAAAGACAACAACAGCATAATCAGGTAAATTAAGTAAATATTCAACTACCTTATCCGAAACTGATGCACTCACTTTTTTCCCTGAAGTAAACAATCCCGAATTTTTAACCAAAATAACCTTTTTCTCATCACAAAACGGCATTTGCTCACAGTTATCCGGCAATTTAGAAATAGTTTCATCATCTAACTTTACAAAATTCATAGACGGGTTTGTTAAATTGCAAGAATTTATAATTTTATTCGCATTATATTCTCTTAAAAAATCTTCTTCGCCATAAAAAACATATAATTCCATAATTTCTCCTTTTACTGATTTTTATATGACCTCATATATATGTAATCGTTTCCAACCAATTCTCCTCTAAAATCATTCAACCAATCATTTCCGTAAGACTCAATATTTACATCACTAATACTTGACGCACGATTTTTAAAAATAACTCTTTCCAGTTTTGTACATCTGTTAAATACTCCATAACCAATTTGTTTTATACTATCCGGAATAGTTACTCTTCTCAGTTTTTCGCAACCTTCAAACACATTAGCTCCTATTTTCTCAATACCGTATTCAATGTCTAAACTAGATAAATCAGTACAACCAAAAAACGCCGCATCTCCAACACTTCTTAACTTAGCAGGGAAATTTATTTTTCCTAAGCTTGTACAACCGCTAAACGAATTTTTGCCAATTTCAACTACGTTATCCGGAATAGAAATTTCCGTTAATTTTGTACAACCATTAAATACATAGTCATTTATCTTAGACATTTTATTAGGTAAATTAAGACTAGTTAAACTTGTGCAACCACTAAACGCATATTGCCCAATCTCTGTTGCCTTAGTCGGTATTCTTATTTTAGATAACGCCTTACACTCATAGAACGCATACTCTCCTATTTTTAGCAACGTATTTGGTAAAGTAACCTTTTCAAGTTTTTCACACGTTCCGAAGGCATAATCTCCGATTTTTGTAACTCCATCCGGCATTTCAATATTTTTCAAGTTTTTGCACTCACTAAAAGCATACTCCGGAATACCAGTTATTCCAATCGGTATTGTAATTGTTGCTATGTCATTACAACATTCAAAGCAATAACCTTCAATATTTTTTACTGTATCGGCAATTATAAAATTACCTGTGTATTTTTGAGGAACTCTAATAAGTAAATCCTTATTTTTATTATACAAGCAACCATCATGAGAAGAATATGTATTATTATTTTCATCTACATCAATTTCTTTTAAACTTTTACATCCGCTAAAAGCCAACCTTCCTATGCTATCCACTGTACTTGGAATATAAATATTCATTAAAGACGAGCAATTTTTAAATGCCTGTACTCCAATAGTTTTAAGTCCATCAAAAAATATAATACTCGTTAGGTTATTACAGTCCTCAAAAGCATAATCTCCAATTTTTTTAACATCTGATGCAACAGTAATTCCGGTTAAACTTGTACATTTTCTAAACGCTTCTTGACCTATTTCAGTTACACCTTTAGGAATACTAACATTTTTTAGCTTTATACAATTCATAAAAGCATAATCTCCGACTTTCTTAACTGTATCCGAAATTTCGACTTCTACCGCATCTGTTGCATCATAAAAGCCTCTATTTCCTATACTTTCAACTCCACTTGAGACAATTATTTTCTTAACATTTCTTAAATCTCGCTTTAGTATTTGTTCTTTTCCTTTAGCAAAATAAACGTCTCCATTTATTAAGTTAAAGTTATACATTTCACCTTTTCCACTTACAACATATGTACCATCTTCATATTCAGTACCTATAATTTCTTTTCCCAATTCATCTTTGGCTACAACTTTTTTATCACTAATCTCAACATTTTCATCCTTTTCGTTACCAATTTCACTGGCATTTCCACTAGATTCAACGGGACTCGGAGAATTCTCAGAAGAGTCTATACTAGGAGAAGGACTGGTTTCATTCCCACCAATTTCGTTATTTGCATCTAAATACGGGTCTTCACTGTTTATAACTAACACACACACAACACCTAGTGCTATAACTATACACACAGTTAAAATAATGCCAAATTTTTTCATTAGTTCTCAGCTCCTCCAATTTAAATATCGTAACAAATAATAAAATATTTACGTTTATCTTATTTTAATTTTT
>CAYZJZ010000172.1:0-2344 GCA_964478905.1 uncultured Eubacteriales bacterium | reverse complement strand
TATACTGTATCATTATAGGGGTCAAGTACATATACTTTACGGATATATGATTTTGATATAAGAAATTTTGAGAGGCGGTGAGCTAATGGTTAAGATAAGATTACAAAGAGTGGGAGCTAAGAAAGCGCCTTTTTATAAGATAGTTGTTGCTGATTCAAGATATCCTAGAGATGGAAGAATCGTTGAGGAAATTGGTAATTACGATCCTATGAAAGAACCTGCTGTTATTAACTTGAATGCTGAAAAAGTAAAGACTTGGATTAGTAATGGTGCGCAACCTACTGATACAGTAAGAGCTTTGATTAAAAAAGCCGGCATTAACTAATTAAGGAGGAACACAAGATGAAAGAAATGTTAGAAACTATTGCTAAATATTTAGTTAATAATCCTGATCAAGTTGTAGTTACTGAAGTTGAAGGAGAACAAAGTGTTATTCTAGAACTTAGAGTTGCTCAAGAAGATATGGGAAGAGTAATTGGTAAAGAAGGAAAGATTGCTAAGGCAATCAGAACTCTTGTTAAAGCTAATGCTGCTAAATTAAACAAGAGAGTTAATGTAGAAATTATTGAATAATTTCGAAAGGAAGTATTAAATGTGCAAAAGATGCTTTGTGTTGGTGAGATAGTAAATACACACGGGGTAAGAGGCGAACTTAAAGTTGTTCCGCTATTGGATGAGCCTAAAGATTTGCTTGAGTTTTCTTATGTTTTTATAGATAATAAGAAATATGAAATTGAGAGCGTAAGATTTCATAAGGATTTTGCTTTGATAAAGCTAAAAGAAATTAATGATATGGATATGGCTCAAAAGTTTAAGCAAAAATTTATGGAGTTGCCTAGAGAGGAATTAAAGCCGTTACCTGACGGAAGATATTATTTGTGCGATTTGATAGGCCTAAAAGTTATTGATAAAGAACTTGGAGAACTTGGCACGATAAACGAAGTCATGGAAACCGTAAGTAACTATATATATGTCGTTGAATACAAGGGTAAACCTCTTTGTATTCCTATAATTGATGGAGTTGTAGAAGAGGTTAATTTAGATACTGGCATAGTAAATGTTGTACTTCCTAAAGGACTTATTTAATCGGAGGGGAATTTGTGAAAAAAATAAGATTTGATATCTTAACATTATTTCCTGAAATGTTTGATTCGATTATGAATGAGAGCATTATTGGAAGAGCTGTTGGGAATGGTTATGTGGAGATTAATCCTGTAAATATTCGTGATTTTTCTAAAGATAAGCATAATCGTGTTGATGATTATCCGTACGGCGGTGGTGCTGGAATGGTTATGCAGCCTCAACCTATATATGATGCTTATAAAAGCGTAGTTGATGATGAAAAAGTGCCGGTTATATATATGTCTCCTCAAGGAAAACGACTTACACAGTCTATTGCACAAAATTTAGCCTTAAATGATAGAATTGTACTGCTGTGCGGGCATTACGAAGGTGTTGACGAAAGAGTCTTAGAAGAAATCGTAACTGATGAGATTTCGATAGGCGATTACGTTTTAACTGGCGGAGAGTTACCTGCTATGGTGGTTATAGATACTGTTTCAAGGTTAATACCGGGTGTTTTGGCGGACGATTCGACTAAAGAGGAATCTTTTTCGGATGGATTGCTTGAATATCCTCAATATACACGCCCTATTGAATTTATGGGCAAAAGAGTTCCAGATGTTTTAGTTTCTGGACATCACGCCAATATTAAAAAATGGCGAACAGAAGAGTCTTATAAGCGAACGCTTAGGAAAAGACCGGATTTATTAAAAAGGGGTGAAAAATAATGGATATTATCAAGAATATAACTGAAGAACAAATTAGAACAGATTTACCTAAATTAAACATTGGAGATACAGTTAAAGTATTTTTTAAGGTTATTGAAGGAACTCGTGAGAGAGTTCAAATGTTTGAAGGTACAATCATTAGTAAAAAAGGAACAGGTATTTCTGAAACATTTACAGTAAGAAGAATTTCTTACGGAGTAGGAGTTGAAAGAGTATTCCCTGTAAACTCTCCTAAGATTGACAAAATCGAAGTTTCTAGAACTGGTAAAGTTAGACGTGCTAAACTTTATTATTTAAGAGATAGAGTTGGTAAGGCTACTAAGGTTAAAGAAAAGATTGAAAAGTAGGTAACGTGAAAAAAGGGCTGTAGTAAACAAAGATTTTTACAGCTCTTTTTTTGTTGTGCGACAGGCATGTCGATTAGTTAATCGGTGGAAGTCCGTGGCGGAGGTACATATCGCCAACCGCATAGAGAAGCACAAGCTATCCATCGTGAGGTGGAAGTGTGTATCAAAATCTTGGCTCGATGAATAAAAACTTAATATTAAGGCTGT
>CAYZJZ010000171.1:0-2353 GCA_964478905.1 uncultured Eubacteriales bacterium | reverse complement strand
CATATATTGACATAAATTGTAAAATGTGATAGAATTAACCGGTATGGAGGGAAAATGATAGATATTTTTTTTAGTAAATTATTAAATTTAATTTATCCGGCAAAATGTGGATTTTGTAACGAGCTTACCGGAACAAACCGGTTTATTTGTGACAATTGTAAACACAGAATGAAACAAGAGTATACAGGAAGATGTAGGTACTGTGGTAAAATTGCGTTAGAGAATGATATTTGCTATGAATGTGATAACAAGAAAATTTACTACGAAAAATTAATATTTTTTAATGAATATACACAAGAGTTTAAAGAGAAAATACATTTGTATAAATTCTTTGATAAAAAATTTTATTATAATTTTTTCGAAGAACTAATTTACGACAGATTATTCGATGTAGAAGCTGATATAATTATTCCTGTGCCTGTAAGTAATAAACGATTAAAAGAGCGCGGGTATAATCAAGCCGGATTAATCGGAAAAAAACTTGCAAAAGATATGAAAATTGAATATAACGGCGAAATATTAATAAAAGCAAAGAATAGCGAAAAGCAAAGTATGCAAAGTTTTCGTAAGCGACAAAAAGCAGTTAAGAATCTTTTCAAAGTTGCCGATAATTTAAATGTAGTCGGAAAAAGAGTTATTTTGGTGGATGACGTTTTTACTACAGGCGCGACTGCAAATGAATGTAGTAAAATATTAATGGAAGCCGGAGCAAAAAGTGTAACGGTTGCTGTAATTTGTATAAGTCATACATTGAAATAATGGCTATATATTGCAAAGTATACAAAAATTAAAAAGTTTAAAAAATTAAAGTTTGCTATTAAGTATTTAAGATTTATGCCGATATATTATTCACAGGAAGTAAAAGAGTAATTTGAAAGAGGTGCTTAGGATGAGAATTTCAGGAAATGTTTCTGCAGTAGCAGGAATTTATACAAATGACAAAAAGATCTCTAGAGTAGAGAACGTAAATAAATTAAGCTTAGGAAAGGATAATATTAAAATTTCCGATAAAGCTAAGGATTATACCACAGCTATGAATGCATTAAAAAATGTTCCGGATATTAGACAAGATAGAGTTGCTGAAATTTCTGCAAAGCTTGCGAACAGTGATTATAAGATTTCCGGAGATGATATTGCCGACAAAATCCTAAATGGCGGTTTTGATGCATCAATATAATTGATTGTTTTAAGGCGATGTAAATCGCCTTTTTTTCTTGGCTATTGTTACTATTTATATTTTATGAACAGCCTGGTTATTGCATTAGTTGGTATAAACATTTGACACGTAGCATATAAATTTGATATATTACGATGTGCGGAGGTAGTTATTATGGAAAAAATAATGATTAATATAGACGGAACACAAAACTTCGGAAATGGCGATACTAATAATGTTGAACTTACTACGGAAGGAGAACTTATCGTATCTGCTACTTCATATACTGTAAAATATAAGGAAAGTGAATTAACCGGAATGGAAGGGACGACTACTGAGATTACGGTTGAAGATAGTGGAATAGTAAATTTAGTTAGAAGTGGTACAGTAAATTCTAATTTAGTATTCGAAGAAGGAAAAAGACATTTATCTTATTATGATACGAACGATGGCGCGTTTTCAATTGGCGTATTCGCAAGTTATGTAGATACTGTTTTAGAAAGAAATTATGGTGAGATTTCTATTACTTATGCTATGGATGTTGATGATAAGCCAATAGGGGAAAATGAAATAAGGGTTAGATTTAACAGGTAAAAAATTGAATTCCCTATTGATTTTTTTGGAAATATATAGTATTATATACTCATGAATAAATCTATTTTCATACTGTAAAAAAAGAAAGAGACTGCTACTGACAGTCTCTTTCTTTTTCCCGTTTACTCTACCGATGTTGTAAGTAATATTAGAAATAAAATAATAAGTAGAATAACTTTAATAAATCTATTATTCATACTGCACCTCCTTCCTGTCGCTTTAACGATATCTGGCGGCAAGAATATAGTACCAGATATTGGAATAAAAATCAACTATAATTTGTAAAAAAAGTTTTTTAATTACACTAAAGCTATTACTTAATATATATGGTAAAATATGTTTCCAAGATTGATAGTTAAACGTCAGGAAAATTTTGCATATTTATTTTTTTCACAAGTTCAAGCTTATGGAAAGAAATTATGGTGAGATTTCTATTACTTATGCTATGGATGTTGACGATAAGCCAATAGGGGAAAATGAAATAAGGGTTAGATTTAACAGGTAAAAAATTGAATTTTCTATTGATTTTTTTGGAAATATATAGTATTATCTCAAGTTTGACAGTTGAACGCTAGGAGCCTTTTGTACAAAGCTTCTTAGCGT
>CAYZJZ010000170.1:0-2372 GCA_964478905.1 uncultured Eubacteriales bacterium | reverse complement strand
AAAAGAGCTATTTTAGTGATTTTTATCTATTTAAGTCTGAATAGTAACCGGCTAGTCACAAAATTTATAGAAAGTCTTGACAATAAATTTAATAAGTGCTAAACTAATTTAGGTAAAGAAGAAGTTATCCACTTCTCACCTGTTGAATTTTGTTTTAACTGGTTAAGTATATTTAAGGTTTTGCTTAGTGTATTTTGTGTGGATTAACTTCGGTTAATCCATTTTTACGTGGTAAGCTTTTATAGGAGGATGATTAAAATAAAAGAAGAGACTAAAATCAATGAAGAAATTAGATTTAATGAAATTAGGGTAATTGGTCTAGAAGGAAATATGTTGGGAGTTATGACTCCAATTGAGGCTATGAAGATTGCTGATGAGAATGAACTTGATTTAGTTCTTATTGCGCCTACTGCTGTTCCGCCTGTTTGTAAGGTTATGGACTATGGTAAATATAAATTTGAGGAAATGAAGAAAGAGAAAGAAGCTAAAAAGAAACAAAAGATTATTGAGATTAAGGAAATTAGAATTTCTCCGAATATTGATCAACATGATTTCGATTTCAAGGTTAAAAATACCATGACTTTCTTAAAAACTGGCAATAAGGTAAAAATAACTTTGAGGTTTAAGGGGAGAGAAGCTAGTTATGCTGAACTTGGCGAAAAAGTTTTATTAAGGTTTAAAGATGCATTGGAAGATGTCGGCACGGTTGAAAAACCGCCGAAACTTGAGGGTAGAAATATGACTATGCTTGTATCACCAAAAGTTGGCTAATTAATATATTAATTTTGAATCATTCGCACTTTGTGCTCATGATAAATATATTGCAAAATAAAAGATAGGGGGAGTTAAAATGCCAAAGATTAAAACACGTAGAAGTGCTGCAAAAAGATTTTCACTAACAAAGACAGGTTTAGTAAAAAGAGCGAAAGCGAATAGAAGACATTTATTAAATGGAAAACCATCTAAGAGAATGAGATCTTTAAGAAAAGCAGGATTTGCTGATGCCACAAATGTTGAAGCTATCAGAAAAATGTTACCATACGCATAAGATGGTAATTTATAAATTAAGTTGAGGAGGAAATAAAAATGGCAAGAGTTAAAACAGGAATGATTACTCGTTCCAGACATAAAAAAGTATTAAAAATGGCTAAAGGCTACTTTGGCGCTAAAAGTGTAAGATTTAGAATGGCTAACCAAGCTGTTATGAAGTCTTTAAACTATGCATACGTTGGAAGAAGATTAAAGAAAAGAGATTTTAGACAACTTTGGATTGCTAGAATTAATGCTGCTACAAGAATGAACGGTATGTCTTACAGCCGATTTATTTCTGGCCTTAAAAAGGCTGGAGTTAACATTAACAGAAAAATGTTATCTGAGATTGCTATAAGTGATGCTGAAGGTTTTAAGAAATTAGTTGAGATTGCAAAAGGAAAGTAAAAATAGAAATGCTCGGAAGAAAATTATATGTTAGATCTGCACGTTAGATTTTAAGGAAACCTCCCGGGTATGGAAATAATTTGAATTATATAAATAACGTCCCTATTTGTAAGAAGTAGAGGACGTTTTTTGTGTATAATAAATTGTAAATTCATAAAAAACAAGAAAAAATTGTATAGCAAACAAACGGGACGTTAAATAAAAATTTTACATGTTAGACCTGCATATTCTAATTGGAAATAAGTTGTCAGTTTATATAATTGGGGGGAAGGGAGTATTTAGTATGAAAAAAGTTTTAATACTTGTATGTATAGGTATAATGATGTTTGCAATGGTAGGTTGTGGAAATGATGTTCAAGGTGTTTTTGAACGTTCAAGATTAAGGGTTGATATAGCAACAGCAGCACAGATTGGTAAAGCGGTAAAAATTTGGGATGATGAATATAATAGTGACACAAATTTTAAAAATAGTGTTGAAAGTTCTGGAAGTGTATTATCAACTGAATGGATAAAAGTTAGTGATTTAGGTAAAATAGAAGATTTTGTTTATATAGATAGTTCAAATCTTGTTTTAGAAGATGCTGATTATTATGTAGCAAAAACTTCTGATGAATCATATAAAATTGTGGTAGGTATTTCAAATAATAATGGAACAGATTTATTAAATCCTAGCGAGGTTACTGAAATTGAAGAGTATACTGGGGCATCTTCTGCTATTGTTTGGTTAGAATCAGATGAAAATAACAACTAATAGATAAGTAAAAAGCGATTGTAGTAGTGCAAGTCAATACTATAATCGCTTTTTAGGACTTATGTAGGTTTGTCAAACATATGTCACACTTGTGCATAAATAAATACTTTGAAATACCTTTTCCCAAAATTAGGAGTACGTAGAAAAATTTGTGTAAATTAATAAAAAGAAATCCTTTCTATGG
>CAYZJZ010000169.1:0-2396 GCA_964478905.1 uncultured Eubacteriales bacterium | reverse complement strand
CCAGCGACCAAACTAAACGATTCTTTGTAAGTTATGAACTTAATTATAAGCTCTATGTCAATTATAGAGCATAAACAGGGGGGTGTCAAATATGGGAGACAATTTAGACTATCTGTATGATTTTTTAGAAGAAGAAAAAATAATGAGGAATTCAATAAGAAGTTATCCAAAGAAAGTGGTGGTTGATAAATGCCAACAAGACAAGAATGGCTTGAAGAAAGAAAAAAAGGAATTGGTGGGAGCGATGCAGCAGCAATAGTTGGAATGAATCCATATAAGACAAATGTCCAACTATGGAAAGAAAAAGTTGGATTAGTTGAAGCTGAAGATATTTCAGAAAAGCCATTTGTTAAATATGGAACTCTTGCAGAGGATCATTTAAGAGAAATTTTCAAATTAGATTATCCTATTTATGAAGTGGAACATGAGGAAAACAGTATTATCAAACATCCTAAATATGATTTCTTGTTCGCCAGTCTCGATGGAAAACTGCGAAATAAAGAGACCGGCGAACTTGGAATATTAGAAATAAAAACAACTAATATTCTTACTTCTCAACATAAGGAGAAGTGGAATAAAAGAATACCGCAAAACTATTATGCACAAGTTTTGCACTATATGTTAGTTACAGGAAGAACATTTGTAGTTTTGAAGGCACAGTTAAGATATGAGTTGCCGGAAAACGAAGTTTATCATCAAACGAAGCACTATTTTATTAAAAGAGCAGATGTTGAAGCGGATATAAATTTTTTATTAGGCGAGGAAATTAAGTTTTGGGAATATGTTGTTGCCAAAAAAGAGCCACCGCTAAAATTGCCTGAAGTATAAGGAGGAAAATGATAAATGGAATTGTTGATAAAAGATTTGGTTGAAGTAAAACCAATAGAATTTAATTATGAGGAATTAAAGCAGGAATTAACAGCTAATCTCGGTCACTATGAGTCAATGATTTATTCAGAAGACAATATAAAGTCTGCTAAAGAAGATAGAGCTAATTTGAATAAATTATCAAAAGCATTAGATGAACGAAGAAAAGAAATAAAAAAAGACTTTATGAAGCCATATACAGAGTTTGAAGAAAAGATAAAAGATTTAATTACTCTTGTGGATAAAACCTCAAAAAAAGTGGACAGCCAAGTGAAGTTTTATGAAGATAAAACAAAACAGGAAAAGAAAGATATTATTAAAGCTATTTATGATGAGAATATAGGCGAATTAAAGAAATTAGTATCTTTTGAAAAGCTGTTTAAGGATAAATGGCTTAATGTATCTGAAAGTTTGAGCAAGGTATCACAAGAACTTATGGAGGAAATAGAGAGGATAAAACAAGAGTATGGAACTTTGCAAAAAGTTATTGCCGGAGATCCTTCAGAAGAACAATTAAAAATGTTTTTCTTTTCAATTTTAAGTTTAGAAAGAACATTAGTACAGAAAGAAATTGTAGAAGCTGAAAGGCAAAAGCTGAAGGAGATTGAAGCAAGTAATCGGCAAGTTACTAAAACTGCTGATAATGAGCTAATCGAGGTTAAGTTTAGAGTTTTGGCTACAAATGGGCAACTTAAATTACTTAGTGAATTTTTAATAAACAATAATATCAAATATGGGAGGGTTTAGAAATGGTGAATAATGCGTTGACAAAGAAAGAAGGAAAATCAACTTTTAGTGTGTTTTTAACACAGGATGCTGTAAAAGCAAAAATAAATGAAGTGGTAGGAGGTAAAGATGGACAAAGTTTTATGACCGCAATTCTATCTGCGGTAACTAACAATCCTGATTTACAAAGATGCGACCAAATGTCTATTCTTAATGCTGCATTTTTAGGACAAACATTGAAATTATCTCCATCCCCACAATTAGGGCAATATTATATGGTGCCATTTGAAAATAAGAAGTTAGGGGTTACAGTTGCACAATTTCAATTAGGGTATAAGGGTTATATTCAGTTAGCGATGCGGTCCGGATATTATAAAAAAATAAATGTATTACCTATTAAAGAGGGAGAACTTATTAAATATGATCCTCTAAACGAAGAATTGGAAGTAAAACTTATTGATGATGATGAAGAAAGAGAGAATACACCAACTGCCGGATATTTTGCGATGTTTGAGTATCAAAATGGATTTAGGAAGACTTTGTATTGGAGCAAGAAAAAGATGATGTCTCATGCAAAACAATATTCACAAGGGTATCGTAGTGATTTAAACAAAGGAACACAATATACATTTTGGAGTAAGAATTTTGATGATATGGCTAATAAAACTATGCTTCGACAACTTATTTCAAAATGGGGAATTATGAGTATAGAGATGCAAGAGGCTTATGAAAAAGATATGGCAGCGATAATGGGAGAAGAAGAAAAACCATTATATGTTGATACAGCAGAAGATGATTTACAA
>CAYZJZ010000168.1:0-2417 GCA_964478905.1 uncultured Eubacteriales bacterium | reverse complement strand
GAGTTACTGTAAGACTGTCGAAAGTTTTGGTTTTAGCCTGTCATTATATGACAGGCTTTTGTATGCCGTTTGATATATATTTCATTTGTTGGGAGGTTAAGAGAAAATGAATATTCTAAATATTAACGGTGCTATTGTTGGACAGGTTATAGGTACTATTTTGCTTAGCGGTATAAAGTTTTTGGGAGTACAAATTCCATTTGTTATTGGTTTTATAGAACGTGATGAGAATGTGAAGAAGAAAATTGTGTTGTATGTATTGTCAGTAATTACAATAGCATTAAAATTTTCTTGGGTTAGTTCGATTAAATTCGGAGTTAGTGTAATTTTATTGTACTGTGTAGTTAATGTGTTTAAGACACTTAATTTTAAAATGAAAAATGATATGTATGGTTATCTTTTCTTTTCTATGGCTGTAACTGAGTTGATTTGGTGCGCGTTTGACGGAATTTTAATATATGATGTGATTATGGCTGTAATAAAAGGCTTTGCTGTAGTTGCCGGTTATATATTATTTGGAAAACTTGAGGGAGTTAGTAACGAAATTAGTGATAAAGAGTTTTTATACGTTATTGTTGCTGTTGGATTAATGCTTTGCGGATTTTATGATGTAACATTATTTTCAATAAATTTAAGGAATGTGTTTTGTGCATATATTGTACTTATGTTGGCGTATATGAATGGCATAAAATATGCTTCAATTGCAGGTTTACTTTTAGGAACTATCAATGAAATTTCTAATCCTAATATGGGAGTGTCTATAATTTCATTATCTCTTGGTGGCTTTTTTGCAGGACTTTTTAAAGGGAAAGGCAAGATGACTCAAATATGGGGATTTTTGCTTGGAAACAGCTTACTCGCTTACTACATTATGGGATATAATTCATTGATTATGAAGTATTTTGAAATATTGATTTCAAGCAGTTTATTTTATGTATCGTGCAAAAATAAAGTGGACGAGCTTATAATGTTTACTCCGGATACAATTGCTTTACCGGCGGTAGAAAATTTAGCGGTAAAAGAGCTTGAAATGTCATCAGGAAGTATGTTTTCTGTATCGGAGTTGATTGATGATTTTGAAATTGAATCGGATGAAGAATTAGATGTGTTTGATGATATAAAGGAAGATATATGTTTTTCTTGTGATAATTATGATGAGTGTTGGGATAAAAATTATGATGAAACTTCAGATGAAATTTTTAATGTTATTGAAAAGCTTGAGGATAACGAGGAAATTGAGGCAGAAAGCTTTTTTAATATGAATTCATGTAATAATAGCAAGGAGATTTTAGATAAAATTATGGGTAAATATGAAAGATTTAAGACCGGCAAAAATGATGAGCCGTTTAATGTTTTAAAACAATGTGTTTCTAATCAATTTAAGGGATTTTCACAGTACATTACACAAATGAAAGATAAAATTTGTGAAGATAATATGGAAAGCCTAGATGCTAAGATTATGAATGCTTTTGAGAAGGAGAATATAAAGATTGAGAAACTAAATGTTAATGTTAATGATAAGGAATGTGAAGTTTCACTAAAAATGCAAGAGGGACTTCCTAAGGTCGGATTTTTATTAATTGCAAATAATATCTTGTCAAAGGTGTTAAATAAAAGAATGGTTGTGGCTGATGAAAAGAAAGATATGATGATTTTTAGAAATAAAGGCATACTTAAGGTAGAGTCAGAAGTTGCTACGAGGAAAGCAGATAATGAAGCAATTATAGGAGATAGCTATAAAGTTATTGATAGTGAAGAAAACAAGTTTTTGACGATATTAAGTGATGGGATGGGAACGGGATATGAAGCATCTAAGGTAAGCTCAGCTTTAGTTGAGATGTTTGCAGAGATGTCTAAGACAGGAATTAGTGTTGGGAGTATTACTAATATGATTAATTCTTTTATGGGTTATATTTCTAAAACTGAAAAAATTGTGACATTAGATGCAATGTCAATAGATTTACTTACCGGAGAGTGTGAATTCTTAAAGGTTGGAAGTGCTCCTACATTTGTTATTAAAGGCAAAAATGTTGATATTATATCTTGTGATACATTACCATTGGGGATTTTTGATAATGTTGAGTTTTTTCAAAAAAGATATAATTTGGATGTAGGAAACATTGTTGTTTTGGTGTCTGATGGAGTTATTGATTCAAAGAGAAATGTTATAAATAAGGAATTTTGGGTGTCAAGTTTCTTAAGAGAATTAGGCATTACAGAACCGAAAGTAATTGCGGAGGAGCTACTGGAAAAGACGATTGATAATTATGGAGGGGATGTTAAAGACGATATATCTATTATTGTTACAAAGATAACTGAGTAAAATTATTATGGAGATTATTTTTTTCAAAGACTTATTAAGTTGTAACCTCTTTTTGACGATAAATATTTCGAGTGGTTTTAAATTGAAAGGAGGT
>CAYZJZ010000167.1:0-2459 GCA_964478905.1 uncultured Eubacteriales bacterium | reverse complement strand
TATTATTTAAAACTTAGAAATGGCTTTAATCTTGGGTTTCGAGGCTTGGAACAATTAAGCCGTTTACTACGCAGTAAATAGATAATTTTGTTAAGCTTTTATATCCTGTTTTTTCATAAATAGAGGAGATGTGAGTTTTTAATGTTCTTATAGATATTCCTAGTTCTTTTGCTACTTCATCTCTGTCTAGTAATTTACAGTAAGATGTTAAGATTTTTAATTCTGTGTTTGTTAAATTCACTAAGATGTTTGGTACATTGGTTTTTACTTTTTCTGTAGGATAGATAGAGTAACCATCCAATGTATTTTTTATTGTCATTATAAGTGAATCTTTACTTATATTTTTATAAATAAAGCTGTCAACTTTAAATTCTTTTGCTTCGTTTATAAAATTTAAGTCGAGTAGACCTGTCATAATTATAATTTTAGTATCTGGAAATTGCTCTTTTATTATTTTAGAATATATTAACCCATTAGAATTATCTTCAGTGCAAATATCCATTAGAATTAAATCTGGTTTAAATTTTTCGCATAAAGCCACCGAGTTTTTAGCATTTCCGTCAGTGGCAACGATGTTAAAAATTCCTTCTGAATTTAGTGTTTCTGCAATCATATCTCTTAATAATTTATGGTCATCTATAATAACAACATTATACAAAGTAAATCCCTCACTTAATAATTATATACTTTAACATTACTGTTCAAATGTATAAAGAACAACATTATTTTAACATAATTTACCTGAAAAATAAATGGTTTTATTAAATAAAAGTCAACGTCCAAAAAAGTGCAAAAAATAGAACGAAATTTGCACTTTTTAGACGATTGCCTATGATAGTTAAATATGATAAATTATTTGTGGAGTTTTTTTGAAGTATATGGAAATAAAGAATTCGTTCTTTATTTCGAGAGATTTCTAATAAAAATCTCATTAAGTTTTATATTAAAAAGTAGTAAGTCGGTTAGATTACTATTTTTTCTTGGATAGTATCACATATTAAAGGAGGGTAGAATAGACATATTAAAGAATTCAATTAAAACGTAATTGAATTCTAAGCTTTAGTAGCACGAAGTGTTTTGCTAATTTTATGAATGGGGGTATTTTTAATGAAAAATAAGTTGAAATTTAGTTTAGTTTTACTTTTAGCATTGGGTTGTTTTATGTGGTTGCCAGTTGTTTCTGATGCGGCAACACTTAATAGGAGACCTATTAACGGAGCATCAACTATAGATCTAAATAGACCGAATAGACTTAATACAACTACTGAAAAAGTAACTTGTGAGTCTTGTGGAGAAAGTGTTACATGGGTATGTCCTGAATGTAACTATTGTAAAGATTGTCTTGATAAATGGGAATATGGACATTGTAAAAATTGTCTTTATTGTGGTAATACATGGTATAGTATTTGTGAGTACTGTGGGTTATGCAGACACACGAACCAAACCTATGGTCAGTGTGTTTATGAAGTAGGTACTCATTGTAAACAATGTTATAAATGCAGTGAGCAATACGATATTTATGTTTGCCCTGAATGTTCATATTGTGATGTTCATATGGGTTCGGACCACTGTGTAACGTGTAAAAAACATGGAAGAGCTTGTAAAAAATGTGATAAATGTGAAGATTGTGATACTTGTGTACCAACTCTTGAAGAAGTTGAAGTATTTGTAACTGCGCCTAAGGTTGGCAATGAAGTTAAGAAAAATTATGCTGGTACATCAGAATATGACTATTGTGTAGGAAAAACTACGTGGTCGACTGATGATGAGTTTTTTGAAGCAGGTAAAGAATATACATTGATAGTTACTGTTGATATAGATGAATTTGAAGGTATTTTTGATGAAAATGTTAAAGCATATGTAAATAACAATAAGGCTAAAGTTATTTCTGGAGCCGGTACTGATGCTATAACAGTAGAATATACTTTCGATAAGCTTCCTGAGTTAGAAGTAACTACAAGCGAACCAAATAGTGGAGAGATTACAGATACTAAGAAAGAAGAATTGAAAGAAACACCTGTAGAGGGAGAAAAACAAGAAGAGTTAGAAAATGAAGAAAAATTAGAAGAGCAAGAAAATCAAGAAGAGCTAGAGAACCAAGAAGAAGTTACTGCCGGAATTAGCAAGTTTGAAATAAAGGTTGTTGAGCCAAAGGTTAACGGTAAACCAAGTGTTTCTCCTCACGTTATTGGTGGAAATAAAGCTGGTTTTAAGGTTTCTAAAGTAGAATGGAATCCTAATGATACTAGATTTGCTGCTGGTTATGCATATACTGTAAAGGTATATATTGAATTAGATGAAGGTAAGGAAGTTGCTAAAGAATTTTACGGTATAGTAAACGGAAATAATGCAACTATGCCTAATAGATATTCTAAGAATAATTTCTATATTGAATATACATTCAATAATTTAGTTGAAGTAACTCCAGAAGTTGAAGAAAACCTAAACAATGAAGAAAA
>CAYZJZ010000166.1:0-2472 GCA_964478905.1 uncultured Eubacteriales bacterium | reverse complement strand
GTCCGGAAGGGGAGTAGATGTTTTCTTCACCTTCAACAGGATCAATACCGGTAGCTTCCATAAAGAGAATAAAAAATTGTTCCTTATTATCAATGTTATATCTCTTCAAAATATTGGACCTATCTTCCCAACTCTGCTCATCTATTGATTTCGATGTACAGCCTGTACATTGTAATATAGCACTATCTCCACTTTGAATCAAATCAAAAGTATAATCAGCATACCACGTTTTAAGAATCGGTATATAAGCTATTTTTTTCCCGCCAATTGTTTTGACCGTAACTTCTATAGGATCTTTATAAATTGCAATTTGTTCTCTCGCGATTTCATAAGCTATTGATGGATCATCACATAATGTAGCTAACGAAAAATATGTAGAAACATCAGATATAGTAGAAAATTGTGCGAAAAATTCCTCTGAAAAATAAACATCAGGGAATACAGCTCCTTCATTTTCTTCTAATAACTTATTCATTTCTTGATTGAATCGTCTATAAGATTGCATATATGTTAGTACTTCTACTTTAACCAGTTTTTCTTGAAGTTCGTAAAATGCTTTAGTAATCTCACTATTTCTATTATCACCTAAAATAGCGGAAACAGTAAAAATATCATATTCAACATCTCCTCGGACAGTAGAAGTTTCTTTAAATAAATCTCTTAGTGTTAAAGTTGTCCCTTCGGTTTGATATCCTAAGGTAGGATTAAAGACATTTTTATATTCTTTATCTAATTCTTTGGTTAAGTCATCATCTACAAATTTAATAATTTCAGAATCACTATCAAACATTTTCTTTAATACATTAGCTTTGTCTTGCTCATCAGAAGATAATTTTTTGTAATCTTCTTCAAGGATATTATCTAAAACATCTTGAAAAAGAGGCATATGAATTTTTTCCATCGAAAAATAAGGCGAACTATTATTAGGCATGTAATATTCCTTAAAGTCTTCTTGTCCTTCCGGATAATCTTCAGGTTTAGCATCTGTTAAAGGAAATTTTAGTATTTCTAATGAATAATATGCTTTTTCATCCTCATAATCTTCATCTTTTTCATCTGCTTCTTTTTGTTTATACCAACCAACTTCATCTAAAGCATTTTCATAGATATCTGTTAAATGAGTTTGTCTATCAGACAATGTTTCTTCTTGTATAATTTCTATAAAATTTTTTTCAGCTTTGTCTTCGTCAACATCTTCGAATGTACCAAATATTGAGCCTACCATAACCGTAAGTAACAAAATTGGTAAAAGCAGAATAGCTAGTCCGCCTAGTAAAGATAAGCACGAACAACCTAAAGTTACTAAGCAACAGGCTTTCTTAGATTTCCTTCCGAGCTCAGTTTTACCTATAACTTTATCAGCAACTTCAATTGCTTTAGCAGCGACCTCACCCGCTCCAGGAGCAATAGCATTTCCAACAACTTTAGCCCCTTGCTTAGCAAGTTCTGTTCCGCCTTTTTCTATAGCTCCCATTGGATCATCTTTTGCATTTTTTATGGCATCAAGTCCATTTTTTACACCTGATGCTTTATCGACTCCCGGAACACTTTTTCCAGGCTCGCTTTTTGGAGTGGCTGATGGAGCTGTTTTTTTATCAGTTTTGGTTAAAGCATCTCTTGGCTTCATTTCACGAGCTTTATCGGCAGAATTTTTATCATTTCTTTTGTCGGTACTCTTTTGATTTTGTGGCTCGGCTTTTTTATTTTCATCATTAGAACGAGGCTCTTTATTACTTTCCACAGAAGCGTTATCATTAAGGTTTTGTTCGTTTACTTTCTTATTGTTATTTTTTTCATTCTTATTGTCGCTATCATTTTTGTTAGAATTTTCCTCAATGTTAAAGTCTTTGTCGGTATCCTTTTTGTTAGAGTCTTCGTCACTATCATTTTGTTCAGAGTCATCCTCAATGTTAGAGTCTTCGTTACTATCATTTTGTTCAGAGTCATCCTCATTTGGTTACTCAGGAATGTCTTGCTCCTCAGGAATGTCTTGCTCCTCAGGGATGTCTTGCTCCTCAGGAATGTCTTGCTCCTCAGGGATGTCTTGATCTTCAGGGATGCTTTGATCTTCATCACTGTTTTTTCCAAAGAAATTCAAAGGTATTCTAAAAAGAGAAAGAATAATTTCTTCCTCTTTTTTAGTAATATCATAAAATTTATCCGTAGTCATGAAAATCACCTCTAATACTATTTACCAAATAGTCGGTTCAATAATGAGTATTCTTCCGGATTTGTTTGTTGAATACTTCTACCATATGTATTACAATGAGCTCTTATTATTGTATCATGAGTATTTGATGTAGGGCCTGTAACTTCTAAGTCATTACCATTAGCTTGTACATAGAAGAACATAGGCTTTTTTAACTGTCCAATAGATTCTAAACCTTGTTTAACTGCAATTACTTTATTATTTGAATCCAATATAAAACATAAATCTTCATTTCTTACGAGTTTAAAATTAGTAGAAGATGT
>CAYZJZ010000165.1:0-2526 GCA_964478905.1 uncultured Eubacteriales bacterium | reverse complement strand
AATTGGCGATCCGGATGGGGGTCGAACCCACGACCTCTAGCGTGACAGGCTAGCGCTCTAACCAACTGAGCTACCGGGCCAATTCAAAATTTTAGAAGTCAAAACTGACTTCTAAAATTATATGGTGGGGGCAATAGGACTCGAACCTATGACCGCCTGCTTGTAAGGCAGATGCTCTACCAGCTGAGCTATACCCCCATGTCGAACTGACAAGTATTAATATATAAGATAATGAATAAAATGTCAATATATATTTTAAATTTTTTTTATTTTTTTTGAAAGAAGTGATTAGAATGGTATGGTACTATCGTCGCAAACGCCGTAGAATAATGGTGTTTGTAGTTTTCCCTCTCTTGATTGTTAGCCTTATTGCCTATGTACTTTTTCAACTTTCTAATGCGTTTATTCGCATAAGCGAAGATAAAGCACATAATTTTACTTTCAATTTAATCAATACAGTAATAAATGAAGAACTTGAGAAAATAGATTCAACTCAATTAGTAGAATACAAATATGATTCAGAAGGAAAAATCATAGCTGTAAATGCAAATGTATCCATTATGAATAAATTAAATACCAACATAAGTAAAGAACTTTCTCAAAAAATGAGTGAACTTGAACATATTTTTATAAAACTACCCCTAGGTAGTTTCGTAAGCAGCAATTTTTTATCGGGTCTAGGTCCCGAAATACCTGTTGAAATTGTTTTATTAAATAGAATTAATACAGAGTATAACACAACATTTTCTTCCACAGGAATAAACCAGTCACAGCACAAAATTTTTATAAATATAAGCTGTGATATAGGCATTTTATCCAGGCTTTCTGAACAAACCCATACAGTAAATGTCGAAGTTCCTATTGCTGAAACAATAATAATAGGAAATGTTCCTACTACATATTTTAACATACAATAGTAGCAAAAACATTTCCTATACTTCTACAACTTCATATCATTTTCTGTTATTACATGAATTTTCATCAAATCAGTAGTAGTATCACCTACCGCCGCACTACAAGTCAACACAATCGTATCACCTAATCCCGCCATATTTTCCTTTATAGCTGTTTTTATTCCGCTGTTTAATAATTCGTCAGTAGAATATTTTTCTTCGGCCAAAACAGGTTTTACATTCCAAGCTAAGTTAAGTTGTCTACAAGCTTTCTCATTTAATACAGCACCAATAACAGGGCATTGTGGTCTATAATTAGAAAGCAATTTAGGCGTTCTGCCATTTCTACTAAGTGAAACTATAACCTTAGCGCCTAAGCAATAAGAAGCATCTGTTGCCGCCTTACAAATAGCATTTAGCGGATCATTTCCTAAAAACAACTGGCTTTTTTCAAATCTTGACTCGTACCTTATTACATCTTCAGTACTTTTTGCAATGTTCTCCATTGTACTTACACTTTCAACAGGATAATCCCCCGCAGCAGACTCTCCCGAAAGCATTATGCCGGTTGTACCATCATAAATAGCATTAGCTATATCCGAAACTTCAGCTCTTGTAGGGCGAGGGCTCTTAGTCATAGACTCTAACATCTGAGTAGCTGTTACTACATATTTTCCGGCTCTAAAACATTTTTTTATTATATCCTTTTGAATTTTAGGTAACATAGTATAAGGAAGTTCTACTCCCATATCGCCTCTTGCAATCATAATTCCATCGCTTAAATTAACTATATCATCAATATTCTCCACGCCTTGCATATTTTCAATTTTAGCAATAATCTTTATTTCTTCTCCGCCGTTATCATTTAACAATTTTCTTAATTCTATTACATCTTCTTTAGTCCTTACAAAAGATGCCGCGATAAAATCAACATCATTTTCAATTCCAAATAATATATCTGATTTATCTTTTTCACTTATATACGGCATATCTATTGAACAACCCGGAATATTTATACTCTTATTATTGCTTAACTTTCCGCCGTTGTTAACCTTACAAACAAGATTTTCTCCTTCTATTCTTTCGACTTCAATTTCTACCTTACCATCATCAATTAAAATCTTCGTTCCAACGCTTAAAAAACTTGCAAGTTTAGAATATGTAATACTTACGCCATCACAGTTTCCCAATCTTTCATCAGAATACAAAGTAAATAACTGCCCTTGTTCAACAACTACTGAATCATTTTCAAATTTCCTTAATCTAATTTCAGGGCCCTTTGTGTCTAATAAAATAGGTATATGCTTTCCAATTTCTTTTCTAATCCTTTTTACTCTCTCAATTCTTCCTAAATGTTCTTCATGTGAACCGTGTGAAAAATTAAGTCTAGCGCAATCTAAACCATTCTCCATCATCTTTCTTAGCATAGCATCGTCATCTATTGCGGGACCTAAAGTACAAATTATCTTAGTTTTTCTCATTATTTTTCCCTCTTTCTATAAAATATCTACAAATTCCCCCATAATATTTTACCACAAAAATCTATTAATTCAATACTCAACCAAAAAAAGCGAGTCGATTTTTGTAGGTTTGTCAAACATATGTCACACTTGTGCATAAATAAATACTTTGA
>CAYZJZ010000164.1:0-2596 GCA_964478905.1 uncultured Eubacteriales bacterium | reverse complement strand
GAATATCCTTTTGGAGTTGACTAATTAAAGTATTTACAGACGACTGAACCGCAACTTTATTATTTATATTTGCACTATCCTCTATACTAGAATTAATATAATTCCAAGCAAAAGGCAATACAATAAACATAAGTGCCATAACAAGAATTAATTCAACTAAAGTAACACCTCTATTCCCCTTCATATATCTACAACCTTCCATAACTAGATTTCTTCCAATTAGTAATGCCAATTAAATCATTAATGTCAATAAGCTCGTCTCCAATTTCAGTAACTATATAAGTTGAACCAGAACCATCATATTCAAAAGCATTAAATACATTACCTTGGTTTCCAGTAATTCCTTCTACTGTAGCACCATTTTCTCCCAGTTTATTTGTATTAGTTCCAAGATAATTACCAATTACAGTATTAATTACTTCGTCCTTGGCATCCTCTAAAGTTAAAGTTCCACCATTTACAGTTAAGTTTCCACCAACAATTAAAATACCACCAAACTTAGTATCTCCATTTAAACTTATAGTTAAATCTCCCTTACAAACAATAATACCTTTATTACCGTTTCCACTTAAATTCACAGAAACATTTCCATTATCCATAATCAAATAATATTTGCCATCAGTAATACTCGTAATCTTTTCATTATTACTAAATGACTTTATCCAGCCACCAAAAATCTTGTCTTTCGCTTTACTTGTATCTACATTTCCATCAGCATCAACGGGGCGATAGCCAAAGTACCTAGTATATTTCTCATACTCAGTAGCCAAATTATCTCTAAAACTAGTATCAGTTGCATTAACATTACTTGAACCGATTACGTTACCATTACTATCAAACGCAGTTCCTTCAATATATCTAATACTACTAGTAACCTTAATTTTTTTTACCAAAGTTTCGCATAATTTTGCATATTCCGAAAAATACCGCCATTTCCAGTTAACATCAAAGTCTCCCTCCTTGTAATCGGTAGTAGGTTTAACAGAAAATCCGTCAGCTAAATTAATAGGAGCATGTTGTTTTTCATCATTAGATTTTCTTTCCATAAAATATGTAGAAAAAATTATTTTATCCGGTGAAAACATATAATCACTAACCGTCGTATCAAATAGTGGAGTTTGATAAGCTAAATAATTTCCTTTAATAGCAATACTTTCTCCGGTCTTATATGTCGTATCCGCATATCCGGTAAGTACACCGTTTCCATCATATATAGGTACATTCGACGTTCCTCTTACATCTTCAATAAAAGCTCGACCCGCTAAATATAAATTTCCCAAAGTAAGCTTCTTATTACCCAGCTCCTTAGAATTTATAACAATACTGCTACTAGAATCAGGTCCTTTATTATTAGTATCATTAAAACCATAGTAATTAGAGCTTGAACTTTGTTCAATATTTACAGTTCCTTCACTATTTATCTCCAAGTCGTCCTCAGCCACAGCATCTCCATTAAATGTAATATTTATAGCCTCGGTAGTATCTGACTTCCCAATATATAAATTCCTGTAATAAATAGGGTTAGTGCCAGTACTAAGCGTAGTATTCCCATTTAGCACAATGTCTTTAGAAGTAGCAATTCTGGAAGTCGATACCAAATCAGACGCCGTCTCTGCAATTAACTTAGCTCCTTTTTTCAGTTCTATCGCTGTATCATTAGTACTATCTCCACCCAAAACAGTAATATCATTCGCAACTTTTAGCGTCGTATTACTTCCAATGTCAAGCTTTCCGCCAACCACTACTCCACCTTGATTAAGTAGGGCATTACTTAACGTAATAGACTCTTGAGTAACAGACGAAACAGTATCAAATTCAGGTGTACCAATTACAAAAGTGGCAGTCAACGTAGTCGGTGGCGTAGTTTTATTTTTCTTAAACTGAGTTCCTACATCAACCTCAATTGTACCCGGAGTTCTAATAACAGGATTATCTATTTTTAAATAATTATCACTTACTGGAATATCTTCTAACCCGGTAACATCAAGCGTTCCATCCGCTCCTATTATCCCAGCATATTTTTCCTCAGCTAAAATATTATTACAAATATAACTTTCTATGTACTCCTGATACCTTTTCTTGAAAATATCATTATATGAGTTATTTAATTCGTCTTCATCTATAACCCCTTTATTGTCTAAAAGATTTCCTATCGAAGCATTTTCAGCATTGTCAAGTTTATCACTATTAATTTTACTAAGATCATCATTAACCTTTTTTAAAGCATAATCACTCATAGCCTCATTTTTAATTTCATCTTTTATCGCTTTCGTTTGTTTATTCCACCAAGTTCTAGCATCTTCCGAACCCGACTTTGTCGAAAGACTAGTTAAAAATCCTCCTAATACATCCTCGTTAGGAAATACCTTACTTTCCCATAAATTATACTCATTTATCCATTCCGCAGTATATTTACCGTTTAAAGAAGAATAACTGCTTCTTTGTAGTTCAACAATTTCATTAACACCATCCGTCGCCGCTTCCTTAGCTTCTGAAATAGCATTAATTACAGTCTCTCTTACAATAACCGCAATTACATCCATAGCCATTTCATTTTCATACTCAGCTCTTTTTATACTGTTACTAAGTTCTCTTA
>CAYZJZ010000163.1:1676-2629 GCA_964478905.1 uncultured Eubacteriales bacterium | reverse complement strand
ATGTCAAACACCGATTATAATTGCTTGAGTAGGAACATGATTAATCGGAGACCCAAAACCAAATGTTGAGAGACCTATGATTAGTAAAGAGGCAGTTAACCATAATATAGAATGCATTCAAAAACAAATTAGTACAATTTTAAAAGGAAAGATTGAAATAGTTAATAATGCAGATTGGTTATGTAGTATGAATGCGATTGATTACTTAAGAGATTATGGTAAACATTTTAATATTAACTATATGCTTGCTAAAGATACAGTTAAAAGAAGATTAGATGTGGGAATTACTTATACAGAATTTTCATATATGTTACTTCAATCTATTGACTTTTTAAAACTTTATGAAGAAAATGGAGTAAGAATGCAAGTTGGTGGTCAAGATCAATGGGGTAATATTACTGCTGGTTTAGAACTTATTAGAAAAGTTCATGGTGATACTAAGTGTTATGGATTTACGGTGCCACTAGTAACAAGAGCTGATGGTTCTAAGTTTGGTAAAAGTGAATCTGGTGAGGCTCTATGGCTTGATATAAATAAAACTTCATCATATGCATTATACCAATACTTTATTAATGCAGAAGATGAAAAAGTAATTGATTACTTAAAGAAGTTAACATTCTTAAGTAGGGAAGAAATTGAAGCTTTAGAGGCTCTATTAAAGGAAAGACCAGAAGAAAGAAAAGCTCAAAAAGCATTGGCAAGAGAAATAATTACATTCTTACATGGTGAAGATGAATATAAAAAAGCATTACATATTTCAGAGTCTTTATTTTCTGATAAAATATGGGAGTTATCAAGTGATGAAATACTTGATAGTATGAGGGATTTACCTAAGTTTGAAGTAAGTGATAATACTTTATTAGTTGATTTACTTGTTAATAATTAATCGTCCTCATACTTCTCCCGCATGTCCCGGTATTCCTTCTCGGTGAGCACCTGGCCCCGGGCCAGGG
>CAYZJZ010000163.1:0-1666 GCA_964478905.1 uncultured Eubacteriales bacterium | reverse complement strand
AGTATAGTTTCAAGTAAGAGGGAAGCTAGAGAAATGATTACGAGTGGTGCGATAAGTTTAAATAATACAAAAATTACTGATTTAGAAAAAGTTGTTAGTAAGAGGGATGCTATAGAAGAAAAAGTATTATTAATTAAAAAGGGTAAGAAGAATTATTTCTTAGGCATAATAAAATAAAACAATCAATATTGGTTGTTTTTTTGAGATTAGATTTCTAATGATAAAAAACAAAGAGAATACTCTTACATATTCTCTTTAATTGATTCTAGTTTATCTATAGACAAACCAGTTGCTTTTGAAATAAAATCTAAGTCTGCGTTCATATTGATAAGATTTTGGGCAATTTCAACTTGTCGACGTTCTTCACCAATCTCGATACCGCGAGATTCGCCACGTGCTTCACCTTTTCTTTGTGCTTCATAGATTCTTGTGTTTTTTATTAACTCATCATCTTCTGCTGGTGAGAATTGATATACAAAATCTGTGTCTTTATTTAACTTCATCAATTGCTTTACACTCTTAACTAAGGGGTTTTTCGATTCTTTTGCATACTTTAGTAAATCTTCTTTTTCTTTGATTCCAAGTTATGTTGCGAATCGGTCTTTTTTCCACTTCTTTACTATTGTTAGTATACCAATAATCCGCAACTTTTTCAAGGTTTATTACAAAAAATTTGTATCTTTCATCCAAAAATTCACAATTTTTTGGATCATATAGACAAAAACAATTGAATATTGGTCCTTTTTTCTTCATATTATAGTTTAATGAAATATGAATAAATTCAGAATCTATATCATATGCTTGTCCAATCTTGGCTTTTTGGCTACAAAACGAAAAGTAATAATTTAAATTTCTTACCTTAGTTGCTGTATCAAATGATGTGTTAAGTTCAACATTAATCTTTTTGCCATCAGCTTCTGCTACTAAATCTAATCTTTTGTTTCTCTCATTTTTATGATGTACATTTAACTCATTAGTTTGTACTCTTAAGTTAGTAACCTTTTTTTGTAATACCTCTTCTAAGAGAGTGGTAAGCACTTCTTTAAGTTGATCATTATCACTTAAGAAAACACTTTTAAAAACCAAGCAATATCAAATGCTAGAAATACTTTCTTTTGAGCAGTTGTATTCATTTCTTCTTCTCCTTTCAATTATATTTTCCCACATATTTTTGGGGGAATAACTGCTATTATACACATATTTTTTTATTTTTCAACACTTTCGACAAAACATGTCAAATTTTTCAAGGAACTTTTTAAAAATTACCCATTTTTTAGCAAATTTACCTAACATTTCTTGCACCATAGTACATAAAAAAAAGCCAAAATTTTGACTTAATTAATTTTTTTAGCAATCATTGCCTCTGCACTATCCATGGCACTAATTACTTTTTGTCCAGTTTTCTTTAAAGTATTTTTATCATTAGCAAGATAAAATCCTCCTGCCATACCAGCCATTAAACCAACTAGACCTACTCCCATGGTTTTTAACATATTTTTCATTTTCCACCTCAACTATATTATGGCTTTCTTTTTTCATTATATACTAAAATTATTTGTTCTTTTAAACTAGTCTTTCTATTTTCTGAATAATCATTATTTACCCCCATTTGAAAATACTTAGGATCTCCCACTAACACAAGACTTTTCTTAGCTCTACTTACCCC
>CAYZJZ010000162.1:0-2648 GCA_964478905.1 uncultured Eubacteriales bacterium | reverse complement strand
AAAAAAATTCCCGCCTATGCCGTTAATCAAGGATATTTCGTAACCTGCATGTGCAGGTGGGTCTCCTCCTATGTATCTCACGTTTCCCGTGCCGCCAAAATCGGCGAGGGCCTACAATTGATACATAAAGTATCGGAATCCCATATAAAATGTGTTGGTTTGAAATAATCCTTATCCTCGTACATCGCAGGAATTTTATCTTTCTATATTCTTATTCTATCACATACCACATAGCTTTTCAATTGGAAAATATCGACTAAAAAATCTTATCTATTATCTTTCTATACAAGTTTATATACTTATCAGACACTTTTCGCCACGAGAAATCGCCTTCCATTCCGGATACAACAATTTTCTCCCAAACATCAGGCATATTTTTGTAAACAGAAATAGCTCTAACTAAAGTCTTCATAAGCATTCTAGCACTATATTCCTTAAACGAAAAACCATTTCCAACTTCTTCTTCTATTTTAAAATCAGAAACCGTATCGTTTAATCCACCTGTTTGTCTTACAACAGGCACACTACCATATCTAAACGCTATCAATTGACCAAGTCCACAAGGTTCAAACTTAGACGGCATCAAGAACATATCCGAACCGGCATAAATCTTATGAGCAAGAGTATCATTAAACTCAATATTAGCCGAAAACTTAGTAGGATACTTCTTCGCATATTCTCTAAACAAGTCCTCGTAATGTGGATCTCCAAGTCCAAGTACAACAAATTGAAAATCAAGCTTAATTAAATCCGGTAAAATTTGTTCTATTAATTCAAAGCCTTTTTGATCACAAATTCTAGTTACCATACCGATTAATGGAGCATTTGTTTTTTGAAGACCAAGTTCATCTTGCAACTCTTTTTTATTTATCGCTTTATTATGAAGAGTAGTCGAATCAAAATTTTTATAAATTCTCGTATCCGTTAACGGATTATATTGCCTTGTATCTATACCGTTTACAATACCATATAAATCTTCTTCTTTACTCTTTAGAAGTCCATTCATTCTTTCGCCATACTCAACCGTCTTAATCTCTTTTACATACGTTTCGCTAACCGTATTTATGAGGTCTGCATATAAAATACCGGCTTTCATAAAGTTAACTTCACCATAAAATTCAAGTTTATCGGAAGTATAAAAGCTATCGTCAAGCCCCATAACAGGTAATACCCCTCTACCGAAATTTCCTTGATATTGAAGATTATGAATAGTAAACAGCGAACCTATTTGGTTATAAAATACATCGTCAGCATACTTTTCTTTTAAATACAGCGGAATAGGCCCGGTTTGCCAATCATTACAATGAATTATATCCGGCTTAAATCCGATTTTAGGCAATAACTTTAATACCGCTTTGTCAAAGAAACAAAATCTATCGGCATCATCTCCATAACAATATATCCCCGGTCTATCAAAGTAATGATAACTATCGACAAAATATACCGGTATAGAATATTGTTCAGAGTTTTCTTCAAAGTTTAATGAGCCTTCTCTCACAATAGCAGTCTCTTGTTTCCCTAACATTTCAACTGGGAAATCAGTCAAATAACTCATTTTTGTAGAGATACATTGGTATCTCGGCATAATAATTCTAACATCATGTCCCATAGCCTTAAGCGCCATAGGTAAAGCACCCGCAACATCTGCAAGTCCACCAGTCTTTGCGAAAGGTTCAACCTCCGCCGAAACCATCAAAATTTTGAATTGTTCCATCTTATCAAATCCTTTTTATATTATCTATTTTTATCTTATGCACAAAATTACTTTCCTATATTATTATATCGTATTATTTTTAATTTGCGTTATATTTTTAAAAATTTTTTAACGTAATATTTTTAATTTGTGTGCTACTTGACTTTTTTAGTGTTATGTATACCAAAGATTTTTCCCCCCTCCACTTCGCATTTTTACATCCATAAAATATCTTTTACAACCTCACCTGCAATAATCATCCCAGCAATAGACGGAACAAAAGCCACACTTGCCGGAACTTGCTTCCCATTTTCACCAATAACTCCGCATTTAACCGGTTCTTCTTTAGAATAAACTACTTTTAACTTCTCTATTTTTCTAGCTCTAAGCTCCTTTCTCATAACTTTAGCTAATGGACAAACACTAGTTTTATAAATATCTGTAACCTCAAACATAGTAGTATTTAGTTTATTTCCCGTTCCCATACTCGAAATAATAGGTACATTAAACTTACTAGCTCTCATAACTAATTCAATCTTAGCAGTCACTGTATCAACTGCATCAACTATATATGATAACGAACTATCTATAATTCCATCTGTTTCCGGCATAAAAAATTGTTTATATATCTCTATATGTGCATCAGGATTTATATCCAAAATTCTCTCTTTAGCAACTTCAACTTTTGATCTTCCTAAAGTTTTATATGTCGCAATTATTTGACGATTTATATTGCTCAAATCAACCTCATCATTATCAACCAAAACAAAATTTCCTACTCCTGAACGTGCCAGCCCTTCAACCACATAAGACCCTACTCCACCAATACCAAAAACAGCAACTTTTGCTTCATTTAATTTTTCAATTCCATTTTTACCAATTAGTAAATCGGTTCTAAAAAATTGCTCTTGCATTATATTCCCTCCAAATTATAACTAAAATAATAATATATTTT
>CAYZJZ010000161.1:0-2688 GCA_964478905.1 uncultured Eubacteriales bacterium | reverse complement strand
ATTTCAAAGTATTTATTTATGCACAAGTGTGACATATGTTTGACAAACCTACAGTTTTTACCATAAATCCTGGAAAAGAAATTATTGACAAGCAAAGAAAGTTGTGGTAAACTTATAAAATGTATGAGTTTATGTGCAGACATACGTAAACAGTTCTTCATTTCGCAAGAGCAGGAATCCTGCTGCCAAATGGTAGACATTTGATATTGCACTTAGAAGGAATGATTCTATATTGTTTATTGTTAGTTTTGCTAAAAAATAAATAATTATTTAAGGAACAAGGTATAACTTTGCTCCTTATTGTGTTGTAATAAGATTACAGTCTAAATTCCTGATAATATAACTAAAGATAATAAAACAATAAAGTAGTATTTAAAATTTATAGGAGGGGTAAAAAAATGCATGAAATTAAACTGGGTAAAAACAAGAGAATGTCTTTTTCGAGAATTCCTGAAAAATTAGAATTACCTAATTTGATTGAAGTACAAAAAGATTCGTACGAGTGGTTTGTACGAGAAGGACTTAGAGAAGTATTTAGAGATATTTCTCCGATTACTGACTATACTGGAGGACTTATTTTAGAGTTTTTAGATTATTCACTAAAAGATGATTCTAAGTATACTATTGCTGAGTGTAAGGAAAGAGACGCTACATATGCAGCTCCTCTTAGAGTTAAGATTAGACTTATTAATAAAGAAACCGGAGAAGTTAAAGAACAAGAAATCTTTATGGGAGATTTCCCACTTATGACTGATAGTGGTACATTCATAATAAATGGAGCAGAGCGTGTTGTTGTAAGCCAATTAGTTCGTTCTCCTGGTGTTTATTATGGAATGAAGTATGATAAATTCGGTAAGAAATTATTTGATACAACTGTAATTCCTAACCGTGGTGCGTGGATTGAATATGAAACAGATTCTCAAGATATTTTCTATGCGAAAATTGATAGAACAAGAAAAATCCCTGTTACAAGTTTATTAAGAGCTTTAGGTATTGTAACAGATGCTGAAATGCTTGAACTTTTTGATAACGATGAAAAGATTTTGGCAACATTACAAAAAGACCCTGTAAAGACTCAAGATGAGGCTTTAATTGAATTGTATAAGAGACTTCGTCCAGGTGACTTACCAACAGTAGATAGTGCTAGAAATTTACTTGAAGCTATGTTCTTTGACCCAAGACGTTATGAGATGGCTAGAGTTGGTAGATATAAATACAACAAAAAATTAGCTCTTGCTACAAGAATTATGAAACATACTGCTGCCGAAGATATTAAAAATGACGAGCAAGTATTTGTAAAAGCCGGTGAAGTTATTAACAGAGAAACTGCTTTTGAAATTCAAAATGCCGGAATTAATGTTGTGTACCTTGACGTTGAAGGTAAGAAGGTTAAGGTTATTGGTAACAATACAGTTGATATTTCTAAATATGTAGATGTAGATTTAAGTGAATTAGGAGTTAAGGGATATGTTAACTATACTATTTTAATGAATATTTTAGCTAATAATCCTAAAAAAGAAGACCTAATTGAAGCACTTAAAGAAAATAGAACCGCTTTATCTGCTCCTACAATTACAATGGATGATATTATCGCAACAATCAGCTATTGCTTAAACCTTGAACATGGTTTAGGAAATACTGATGATATTGACCATTTAGGAAACAGAAGAATAAGAGCTGTTGGCGAATTACTTCAAAACCAATTTAGAATTGGTTTATCTAGAATGGAAAGAGTTATCCGTGAAAGAATGACAATTCAAGATATGGATATTGTAACTCCTCAAGCATTAGTTAATATCAGACCTGTTTCGGCTGCTATTAAAGAATTCTTCGGAAGTTCTCAATTATCACAATTTATGGATCAGAACAACCCTCTTGCTGAGCTTACTCATAAGAGAAGACTTAGTGCATTAGGACCTGGTGGATTAAGCCGTGATAGAGCCGGATTTGAAGTCCGTGATATCCACTATTCTCACTACGGAAGAATGTGTCCTATTGAAACTCCTGAAGGTCCTAACATCGGACTTATCGGTTCATTATCTTCTTATGCTAGAATTAACGAATATGGATTTATTGAAACTCCATATAGACTTGTTAAAGACGGCGTAGTTACTGATGAAATTGAGTATATGGCTGCTGATGAGGAAGATGGCTACATTTTAGCTACTGCAACAGAACCATTAGATGAAAATAATAGATTTGTAAATCCTAAGACAAAAGTTAGATATAAGGCTGAAATCTTGGAAGTACCAAGTGAAAAAATTGAATTGGTAGATGTTTCACCACGTCAACTTGTTTCAGTTGCTACTGCAATGATTCCGTTCCTAGAAAACGACGATGCTAACCGTGCGCTAATGGGTGCAAACATGCAACGTCAAGCAGTGCCTCTACTTAAAACGGATTCTCCAATAGTAGGTACAGGTATGGAATATCGTGCTGCAAAGGATTCCGGAGTTTGTGTATGTGCTAAAAATGAAGGTATCGTAGAAAAAGTTACAGCTGATAACATTACAATTAAGAGAAAAGACGGTAACTTAGACGAATATAAATTAGTTAAATTTACTCGTTCAAACCAAGGTACTTGTATTAATCAAAGACCTATCGTTGAAAAAGGAGAACACGTTGGAAAAGGCGATGTTATTGCTGACGGCCCTTCTACAGACAACGGAGAATTAGCTCTTGGAAAGA
>CAYZJZ010000160.1:0-2704 GCA_964478905.1 uncultured Eubacteriales bacterium | reverse complement strand
TAAAATTTACGCTTCAATTTTCGCCATAGCTAAGTCAACTTCAGCAATTGTATCAGATAATTTTTCTTTTCCTTTTGCAGTTACTAACTTACCTTGAGCTTCATAATAAGGTTTTAACTTAGCAGTTACATCATGATATGTAGCAAGTCTCTTTCTAATAACTTCTTCCTTATCGTCATCTCTTTGAACTAAATTAGCGCAATGGTTAGGACAAGACGCTTTATCTTCTTCTGTTGGCATTTTATCAGTTATATGATAAGTTTTTCCGCAATCAGGACAACTTCTTCTACCAGATAATCTATTAACAATAGCCTCATCTTCAACATCAATTTCCAAAACTCCATCAATTTTTGTTCCTTCTTCAGATAACATTTTATCAAGTACTTCACCTTGATTAATCGTTCTAGGGAAACCATCTAAAATAAATCCATTCTTACAATCAGGTAACGAAATTCTATTCTTTAATACATTAATTGTAAGCTCATCAGGTACAAGCGCACCGCTATTTATTAAAGTAACAATCTCATTAACAGTTTCCTTAGATAAAGTCATACCGGGAACTTGTTCCCCTCTCTTTAATGCTCTAAAAATTTCTCCTGTTGAAATTTGTGGGATATTATATTTTTGACTAAGTCTTTCAGCTTGTGTTCCTTTACCGGAACCTGGTGCTCCAAACATAACTAAACGCATCTTTATTTCCTCCTTTGAATATTATGAAATTTTAAACTTCTAGTGTAGGGAACAGTCTTGACTGTTCCTAACATAATTTAGTCTAATTCATAATTAAGGAATGGTCAAGACCATTCCTTACATTAAATTAAGTTATTTTATCAATATTTCTATTTTAAGAATCCATCTATTATAGCATTTTCTGCTTCCTTTTCATTAAGGCCTAAAGTCATAAGCTTTGTTAATTGCTCGCCATTAATCTTTCCAATAGCTGCTTCGTGAATTAAATTAGCCTCAACATTATTGGCAGTGATTTCAGGAATGGAAGTAACAGTACCTTTATCCTTAATTATCGAATCACATTCGACATGTGAAAAACACTTTGCATTGCCAAATACTTTAGATATAAAAGTTTGCTTTGAATTCTCAGTCGCGACAGTTCTTGAGGAAATCTGAGCTTTTGAAGCTTCTCCGTTTAAGTTTAATTCAAAAACAGTCTTTGCAGCTTGGGAACCATGTGTCATTATCTTCTCATTAATTACTAAAGTCGCATTATCTCCGACATCAGCTTTTGTAACACGTTCTGTGGAGTCTACACCTTTTATTTGAATAGACGTTATTTCCATATATGCACCATTTTTCAATGTTACCTCAGTAACCGGATTTAAAATTCTCTTACCATCTCCGTCACCTTCACCATAATGCTTTTCTATATATTTAACTTTAGCATTTTCTTCTAAGAAGAACCTATGTATTCCGTTATGTTCCGAATCTGCGTGTTCATCATTATGAATTCCACACCCTGCAACAATTACAACGTCAGCATTTTTCCCTATAAAAAAGTCATTATACACATCATCTTTAAGCCCACTTTCCGTAAGTAGTACCGGAATGTACACATTTTCCCTTTTAGCATTTTCTTTAACAATAATATCAATTCCAGGGACATCAATCTTAGTAACAATATTTACATTTTCAGTAACTTTTCTCTCTATCCCTTTTCCGTTATATCTTATATTGTACGCTCCATCTGAAACTCCATCCCAATCAGATATTGTTTTTAATAAATCTTTATCCGTATTATTCATTTATCTCACCCCTTTGTAATTTACAGCAAGTAGGAGCTAAGAAAGCATCATCATTCAGCTCGTCTTTCCCTTCTATTTTTTCTACTTTCCCATCTTTTAATATTACTATTCTATCCGCAATGTTGAGTATTCTTTCTTGATGAGAAATAGTTAAAATAGGGCTTTTTGCTTTTGTTCTCATATCTTTAAATAATGCAGTTAAGTTATTAAAACTCCATAAATCGATTCCGGCTTCAGGCTCGTCCATTATTATGAGATTAGACTCTCTATTTAAAATAGTAGCAATTTCTATTCTTTTTAATTCTCCTCCAGATAGTGAACTGTTAACTTCTCTGTTCATATATTCTTTAGCACATAATCCAACCGAAGATAATATATCACAAATCTGGCTACGCGTAACGTCGCCTTTTGAAGACAATTTTATTAAATCCGAAACAGTTAACCCCTTAAATCTTACAGGCTGTTGGAAAGCAAAACTAATACCTAAATTAGCTCTTTCTACTATACTCATTTCGCTTATATCTTGACCATTAAAAATAATTTTCCCGGAATCTTGTTTATTAATTCCCATTATTATTTTAGCTAAAGTCGATTTACCTGAGCCGTTTGGACCTGTAACAGCAACAAATTCGCCATCATTTATAGAAAAACTTACGTTATCTAAAATCTTCTTATTATCTCGTTCAAAACATATATTTTGCAATTCTAACATAATCTTCACCTCTAAAAACTAATTTTATTATTATCTAATAAAAACGATTTTTTTCTCCATCAATAAAATACATCACTTATAAAAAAATGTCAATTAGTCAAGAATCTTGATTTTTACCTAATGAGATACAATATTTTCCATCTTCCCAAACAAACTGAAGCAAATTTATTCACAAAAAACACTTGTATATTCTATTTTTTTTGTGTAGAATTATTTAGTGGTATGATTTTATGAA
>CAYZJZ010000159.1:0-2764 GCA_964478905.1 uncultured Eubacteriales bacterium | reverse complement strand
AAATAATGGAGGTTACTAATGAAAAAAGTTGTGTTGTGTGCTTTAATAAGCGGATTATTAATTGTTAACAGCTCGTTGGCTTATACAAAGATTTATGATATGAAATCTGAGGAAAAGCCGATATCCAGTGGAGTTGTTTATAAGAATTTAAAAAGACTTACTACTACCGGGTGGCTTAACATAAATATATTGAAAGTGGATTTAACAGATAAGTACTCCAAGGTTAGTATGATGACATCCAAAGATGGATTATATAATTTAAAAACGGTAAAGGATCAAGCAAATGAAAATAATGCGGTTGCTGCTATTAATGCTGATTTTTTCAGTTGGGACGGTACTGGGTATGGTTATCCTATCGGTTTTACTCTAAAGGACGGAAATTTGACAAGTAGTGCGTATTATAAAAATGCGACAGAGGATACGATGGCTACCTTTTTACTTAATTCTAAAAATTCGCCATTATATAAATATATGAAAATGGAGTCTGTTAAAATTTCTAATAATTCCGGCGAAAGTATGGATATTGCTGAAATAAATAAGATTTCTGGAGATTATTTGACGCCGGTCATATTTACTCTGGAATTTAACAAAACTTCTCCGGGTAATTCTAAATTATGGGATATGGTTGAATTTGTAGTTGAGGACGGAAAATTAAAGGAAGTAAGAGATTGTCTAGAGGGAGCGATAATCCCTGAGAATGGCTATGTTATTTGTGCAAGGTTAGATAATGCTTATAAGATAAGATGTATGTTTGATGTTGGAGATAAGGTTAATCTAGATATAAAAACGAATATAGATTTGGATGAAATGGTTACAGCTATAAGTGGCGGAGGAATGTTAGTAGAAAATGGTCAAGTTAATACTGCGTTTACTCATAATATATCCGGTTACCAACCTAGAACAGCAATAGGTACGAGTAAAGATGGAAAAACTTTATATATGGTTGTTGTTGACGGCCGGGGAATAAGTAAAGGTGCGACTCAAGTTGAACTTGCATATTTAATGTATGAGATAGGTTGCTATAATGCGATTAATTTAGATGGCGGTGGTTCTACTGCTATGGTCGGACGACTTCCCGGAACTAATTATTTATCCACTTTAAACGTTATAACTGAGAATAGAAAAGTTGTAGACATTTTGGGAATTACTTCAACAGCTCCGAAAGGCGAGATAGATAAGCTAATTATTACTGCTGATAGCAATACTATTTTTAGAGATTATACGACAAAACTTACTGTTACTGGGTATGATGAATATATTAATCCGGTAGACATATCTCAAGAAAATATAAAATGGAAAATAAGCGGAGTAAAGGGCGAAGTAAAAAATGGAGTGTTTACGCCTACAACTGACGGAATTGCTAAACTTACGGCTACATATAAAGGGGTAAGTAATACTGTTGAAATAAGAGTTTTGGGAGATATTGCTGAAATTGTTACGGATAGTAGAGAGATAACATTAGCTCAAGGTCAAGAGTATAAAATCCCTATTACGGTAAAAGATGTTGAAGGATATACTGCGACATATAATGCAACTGATTTAAAATTTACAACTTCTAATTCTAATTGTTCAGTTAATGAAAATGGTGTAATTAATGCTGAGAAGTGTGGCTCTACGCTTGTAACTATACTTGCTGGTAAGACCGCCAAAGGTTTTATAAAGGTAAATATTGCCGGGGCATATGATGAAAAATTGGATAACTTTGAGAAATTAGATGTTACATTTAGAGGCTATCCGCTTGATGATGTAGAAGGAAAGGTTAAACTATCTTCTAAGAATTATGAGGGAGATAAGTCGTTACAGCTTTCTTATGATTTTACTCAAACTGATGCGACACGAGGGGCGTACGCGATTTTTGATGAACCGATTTTGATTAGTGAAGATGCGGTAAAACTTGGTGTTTGGGCGTATTCTAAGAAGGCTCAAAGTGATGTTATGTTAAAGGTCCAAATTGCTGATAAAGATAATGAAACTAAGTTGGTTGAGGTTGCTAAGGAGCTAAAGAAAGACTGGAATGAATATGAATTAGATTTAAGTAATATTAAGTTGCCTGCAAAGCTTGAGCGAATTTATGTTGCGCAAGTTTCCGGTAAAAAGGGTGTAGATAGTAGTATATATATAGATAATTTATATGTTAGTCGCAAAGCTGATATTAGCAGTAGTAGTATAATTTTGCCGAATAATACGAAACCTACGGATTTAACTAATACGGAGACTGAATTAGAAGATAATGGCTTTAGATTTATATTTTGCGGAAATGCTACTAATTCCGGTACTTTATATGATTTAATTAGAAGTGAGAAACTAAATAATAAGGCGAAAGATGTTGAGTTTGCTATATTGGGAAATGGTGAACTTGAAAATATTGAAGAACAAATTGTTATAAATGGAAAGTATTCTTTTTATGAAAAGGATAAACTGGCAGTTATTAAGCTTGCGAATAATGGCCAAGGGTTATTGGCTACTTATACTGATCAATGGAACTGGTTTGTTACTAAGTTGTCGGAGACAAAGGCTAAGAACTTGATTATTGTTATGCTGGATGAAGTAGAACACAGTTTTAGTGATGCTCAAGAAAAAAAATTGTTTAAAGAAGTACTTGAAGAATATGAGGAGAAAAATGGAGCTACAGTTACGTTTTTAGTACTTGGTGAGGAATCGACTTTTTCGATGTATGAGGGAACAAAGACAATTTTTGCTGGTACTAGGAAGTACGATAACGTGAGAAGTAATGTTTATGGAGACAATTATGTGATGTTTACTG
>CAYZJZ010000158.1:0-2807 GCA_964478905.1 uncultured Eubacteriales bacterium | reverse complement strand
CCCATAATAGTTAAAAGCGTTGAAGAGAAGAGTAGATAACGAGATATGTTTTAGAGAACCTTGAAGTTTGGTGAAAGTGGGTACAGAATGCGTTATTGAAGATGGTCTTGGAGCTGTGTAATTGAATAGTTAGATTACATTGGGAACGCCCATTATAGCGTAGAGTATTTTTGTACTTGCTGAGGTCCATATTGTGAGGTATGGATAAATTAAGGTGGTAACACGAGCTTTCGTCCTTTATTGGTCGAAGGCTCTTTTTTTCTAGGTAAGTTCGAGCTAGTAGTATAGGAGGGATGATAATGAACCATATTGGAACAAAGAATTTGGAAACAGAAAGAATTATTTTAAGAAAAATAGGCGTAAATGATGCACAATTGATGTATGATAATTGGGCATCAGATAATGATGTCTCGAAATATGTTACTTGGTGTACTCATAAAAGTGTTGGCGAAACTAGTGAGCTATTAAAGAACTGGGAATCAGAATATACTAAGATTAATTGCTATAGATGGTGTATTGTGATCAAAGAAAATAATGAACCTATTGGCACTATTGATGTTTGTAAGAGTAATGATAATCTTGAGATGGCTGAAATAGGTTACTGTATGTCTAAAAGGTATTGGAATAAAGGCATAATGACAGAATGTGCGAATAGAATAATTCAATTTCTATTCGAAGAAGTTGGATATAAGCGAATTCAGGCTACTCATGCTTTAGAAAATCCAGCTTCTGGAAGAGTTATGCAAAAGATAGGAATGAAATATGAAGGAATAATTAGAGATGGCAATAGATTAAATAATGGCAATTTATGTGATGTTGCTATGTATTCTATATTGGCAAGAGAATATTTTAAGGAGGAAAAGTAAAAATGAAGAAACCGTATTATATTACAACAGCGATTGCATATGCATCGGGAAAACCGCATATCGGTAACACATATGAAATTGTGTTAGCTGATAGTATAGCAAGATTTAAGAGACTGCAAGGTTATGATGTCTTTTTTCAAACAGGAACAGACGAACATGGTCAAAAAATCGAGGAAAAAGCTAATGCTAAAGGGATAACTCCCAAAGCCTTTGTTGATTCGGCTTCCGGAGAAATTAAAAGGATTTGGGATTTGATGAATACATCATATGATAAGTTTATCAGAACTACTGATACCTATCACGAAGAACAAGTTCAAAAGATTTTCAAGAAGCTCTATGATAAGGGAGACATTTACAAAGGATACTATGAGGGAATGTATTGTACTCCTTGTGAGTCGTTTTTTACAGCTTCCCAACTTGTTGATGGGAAATGCCCTGATTGTGGTAGAGAAGTAAAGGCAGCCAAGGAAGAAGCTTACTTTTTCCGTATGAGTAAGTACACAGACAAATTAATTCAATATATTAATGAGCACCCTGATTTTATTCAACCTGAGTCTAGAAAAAACGAAATGATGAATAACTTCTTACTTGCGGGACTTCAAGACTTATGCGTGTCAAGGACTTCATTTAAATGGGGAGTGCCAGTTGACTTTGACCCAAAACATGTTATTTATGTTTGGATTGATGCACTTACAAACTACATTACAGGTTTAGGATATGATGCTGATGGTAATAATGGAGAACTCTATAAAAAGTATTGGCCGGCTGATGTTCATTTAATAGGGAAAGACATTTTACGTTTCCATACTATTTATTGGCCGATTATGCTTATGGCTTTAGATATTCCTTTACCAAAACAAGTTTTCGGACATCCTTGGTTACTTCAAGGTGACGGAAAAATGAGTAAGTCTAAAGGCAATGTTTTATATGCTGACGATTTGGTAAATTTCTTTGGCGTTGATGCCGTAAGATATTTTGTATTGCACGAAATGCCTTTTGAAAATGACGGTATTATAACTTGGGAACTTATGATTGAAAGAATGAATTCAGATTTGGCTAATACTTTGGGCAATTTGGTAAATCGTACTATAGCTATGACTAATAAATATTTTGGTGGAATTGTTGAAAACAAAAATGCCGTTGAAGAAGTTGACGAAGATTTAAAGAAAGTTACTTTAGAGGCTGTAAATACTGTTATTAATAAAATGGATAAATTGCGTGTCGCTGATGCTATGACTGAAATATTTAATATCTTCAAGAGGTGTAATAAGTATATTGATGAAACTATGCCATGGGCGTTAGCTAAAGATGAAACTAAGCAAGATAGATTAGCTACGGTTTTATATAATTTAGTAGAAAGTATAATTATAGGTGCAAGTTTACTTGAACCGTTTATGCCGGAAACCGCTAAAAAAATAGTAGGCGAGTTAAATGGGGAACTTAGGACAATTGATGAATTAAATGAGTTTGGAAAATATACTTCCGGAACTAAAGTTGCTCAAAATCCTGAGATATTGTTTATGAGATTAGATGAAAAAGAAGTTATGGAGAGGGTTAATAAAATGGTTGAAGAACAAAAGAAAGAAAATGAGCAAAAAGAAGAAATAAAAAATGAATACATTACAATTGATGATTTTGATAAAGTTTCACTAAAAGTAGCTAAAGTTTTAGAGGCTGAAGCTGTAGAGAAATCAGACAAGTTATTAAAATTAAAAGTTTCTCTTGGTAACGAGGAAAGACAAATTTTAGCCGGTATCAAGAAGTACTATAAGCCGGAAGAATTAATTGGAAGAAAACTTGTTATTGTTGCTAATTTAGCACCTAGGAAGTTAAGAGGATTAGAATCGCAAGGAATGGTTATTGCGGCGGGCGATGGAGATGTTGTTAAAGTGCTTTTTGTAGACGATGAAATAGAGGCAGGGGAAAGTGTTCACTAAAATA
>CAYZJZ010000157.1:0-2809 GCA_964478905.1 uncultured Eubacteriales bacterium | reverse complement strand
TGGTATTTCCTTTTTTTATTTTTACTGTGACATATCTATTGTAAACCTATATTATTATCTACTAATTATACAAAGTAAAAACTCCCGTTACCGGGAGTTTACTCGCTTTTCACTTCAAGAAGTCACGAGACTTCTTCTAAATCCGCCACCTTACATATTCAGTTTTTAAGTTTCTCCTTTCCTTAAAAAGATATCACGGAGAAAAGTAGTGTCTACTACGTTCGCCCATCGGGAATCGCTAGCGGCTTGCTTCCCTCTCGTGAAATTTATAATCCGAAAGGCCTTTAGCCTCCAAAAGTCTATACAAAAACTCCGTTTTGGTCGACCAAAACGGAGTAAAATTTCAACTCTGTATCTTCGGCGACCCGGCTTCCATTGTCTTACGACATTAGGACCGTAGTTTTGCGTCCCAATCTTTCGATTGGTTTGCCCTTTCGGATTTCATATTCTTATTATATATTTAGTTTACATAAAAGTCAATACATAATTTAATTTTTTTAATTACATTTTTTAAATACAACAGTCGCAAGCGGTGGAACACTCATAACAATTGAATTAAGTCTTCCATGCCAAGCAGTATCATCAGCATAAAGACCATCACCGTTGTTAACTCCACTACCGCCATATTTCTCATTATCACTGTTAAATATTTCTTTATAAAAACCTCTACCCGGAACTCCAATTCTATATCCATCATATTTAACCGGCGTAAAGTTTGAAACAAAAATGTACTCTTCTCCGTTACTATCACGTCTTAAGAACGAAACCACACTTCTTTCAGCATCGTGACAATCTATCCATTCAAACCCTCTCTCTTCACAATCTAATTCCCACATAGCTTTTGTATCTCTATATAAAGCATTTAAATCTTTAACATATGTTTGCATCTTTTTATGCATATCATATTCAAGTAAGTGCCAGTCTAAGCCTTGGTGATAGTTCCATTCAATAAATTGTCCGAACTCGTCTCCCATAAACATAAGCTTTTTCCCGGGATGTCCATACATGAAGCCATAAGCAGTTCTAAGATTAGCAAACTTTTGCCAATAATCTCCAGGCATTTTGCTAAGCATAGAGCATTTTCCGTGAACTACTTCGTCATGAGACAATACCAAAATAAAGTTTTCAGAATAAGCATACCACATAGAGAAAGTAATTAACGTATGATGATACTTTCTATATATAGGATCCATACTCATATATTTTAAGAAATCATTCATCCATCCCATATTCCATTTAAAACTATATCCGAGTCCGCCAATATATGTAGGTTTTGTAACCAAAGCCCAAGAAGTAGACTCTTCAGCAGCCATTATAGCATTAGGGAACTTAGCATAAACTTCTTTATTTAGCTCCTTCATAAAATCAATAGCCTCGATATTCTCTCTGCCACCCCATTTATTAGGAATCCATTCTCCCTCTTTTTTACCATAGTCTAGATAAAGCATAGAAGCAACAGCGTCAACTCTAAGCCCGTCTACATGGTATTTCTCAAACCAAAATAGCGCATTTGCAATTAAGAAATTCTTAACTTCATTTCTTCCAAAATTAAAAATAAGAGTTCCCCAGTCAGGATGTTCTCCCTGTTTAGGATCAGCGTGTTCGTAAACAGCTGAGCCGTCAAAACGAGCCAAGCCGTGAGCATCTTTAGGGAAATGAGCCGGAACCCAATCCACTAGAACTCCTATTCCTTCGGTATGACATTTATCTATAAAATACATTAAATCTTCCGGAGTACCATAACGGCTTGTAGCCGCATAATATCCACAAACTTGGTATCCCCAAGAACCGTCAAACGGGTGCTCAGCAACAGGTAGTAACTCGATATGAGTATAATTCATTTCTTTTACATACGGAATTAATCTATCTGCAAGTTCCCTATAATTAAAATATGAGTCTTCGTCATTATGTACCGGCTTCATCCAAGAACCAAGATGTACTTCATATATAGACATAGGCTTTTGTCTGTTATCTCCAAAAGGACGATTTTGCATCCATTCGTTATCATTCCAATTATATTTATCAAGATTAAATACAATAGACGCAGTCTTAGGCTTTAACTCAGCAAAATATCCATATGGATCGGCCTTTAAGAATACATCATTATTTTGAGCCTTAATCTCATATTTATAATATTCCCATTCTCCTATTTCAGGAATAAATATTTCCCAAACTCCGGAAGTTCCACGCATACGCATCTGATATCTTCTTCCGTCCCAGCCATTAAAGTTACCAACTACGCTAACACGTTTAGCAGACGGAGCCCATACAGCAAATAAAACACCTGTAACCCCATCTACTGTAATTATATGAGCTCCTAACTTATCGAAAATTCTCATATTCTTTCCTTCATTAAACAAGTATAAATCATAATCGGTAATAACCGGCCAAAAAGAATATGGATCATAAAAAGTATAAGACACACCATAATTATCCAAAGTCATTAATTTATATTTAAACATTTCTTTTCTATCTTTAAGTATTATTTCAAAAAATCCCGAATCATCAATTAAATCCATTTCAAGCTTTTCATTCTTATCTAGGTCAATCAAATAACAATTTTTCGCAAACGGCAAGTAAGCCCTTACAGTAACACATTTTTTCTTTCCTTCAGTTATAACATGCATTCCCAAAACTGAAAACGGATCTTTGTGTTCTCCATTTATAACCTTGTAAATCTCCTCGATTTTTCCATTAGTTCTCATTCGTATTTTCCTCCTGATTTATCTTTTGATTATCACATTTTTACAACATTTAAATTGTACAATTTTGGAGGAAGGATGTCAATTGTTTAAAATAGAAAAATGAA
>CAYZJZ010000156.1:0-2810 GCA_964478905.1 uncultured Eubacteriales bacterium | reverse complement strand
CTAGCTAGTCTCTCTAATTTATCCTCTAATTCATAAAGAATTACATTTAATTCCGGCTTATGAGGAATTCTTTTCGCCTCATCTAAGTAAACAGCCGCTTTTTCAAATTCTTCTTTATACATACAAATTTGTGCTAAAGAAAGATTAATTACAACCATATTGTTTGGAGTCGTTATTCCAAAACGTAAAGCATTGTAAAATTCTCTTTCAGCTTCATCAAATTTATCTTCACTTATTTTTATAATTCCCATACCCCAGTAGTAATATGTTTTTTCTCCACGAGTTAATAATTTAGGGTTGGGCGTATCAAGTAACAACTGATACGCATCTTTTAAACGTTTTTGCTTAATTTGGCGAAAGGCAAGGCTTACTGATGCAAATTTAAAATAAGCAAATACCATATAAATCATAAGCAAAGCAATCGGAATAAATACATATAATAATTTAAAATAAACTGATAATATGCTAATTATAAATGTTATAGCAATTATTAAAATTCGCGTTTTTTTCTTCAACATTTTCTACCACCTATTTTTCTTTGAACAATTGTAAATATAACAGAGAATGAGTCAGTTTTCAAGTGTTTTTGACGTAAATTGTGATTTTTTCGTAGCAGTAACATTTTAAACTAAGTAGAAATTTAACAAACTAGTAGGTAAAATAAATGTTGAAACTTTGAAAAATATGTATTAGTATAATTTAGAGGTGTTTAGTAATGGTAAACGAGAAAGTAAAAAGATATTCATTTAAAATGTTCGATGAAGATATTTTAAATAAAAATCCCGGAAATTATGTAGTAATAGATATAGAAACTACCGGAATAGGAGCAAAACATAGAATTGTTGAACTTGCCGGAGTTAAGTTTAGTAATGATAAAGTTGTAGATGTTTTTGATACTTATGTTGATCCGGGGATGCCGATTCCGGCGTATGCAACAGCGGTTCACGGAATAAGAGATGCTGATGTTGCCGAAGCTCCTATGATAGGGGAAATTATGCCATATTTTTGTAAATTTATAGGTAATTCTAATATAGTTGGTCATAATGTAAGGTTTGATTTAGACTTTTTGATTAGAAATGGAATGGATTTAGACTTACAAGATAGGTATATCTTTGATACGCTTGCTTTGGCTAGAAAATATGTAACAGATGCTCCAAACCATAAACTTGAAACTATGATTCACTGGTTTAATATAAATACAGATAAGCGTCACCGTGCAAAAGATGATAGTATTGCGACCGGTGAGCTTTTTATGAAACTGTATGATATAGCTAAAAATAGCTAATCAGATACTTTTAACGATAAGTCTTTTAATTTTATGGCTTTTGTTATAAATAAAACTGCAAAATATGTAACACAAATTATTAGTGTGCCTAAAATTACATAGTATAAACTTGAAAGCATTAAATTTTTTAACAGCAACGTCATAGCGATTATTGAGATAAATACGGCGGTTACAGGGAGTATAATCCATTTTAACCACTGTATTTTTGTATTTGTAATTTTTAATGTTCTGTAAATATTTAATGAAGAAGTTGTTATATTACTTAAAATCATAATTACTAAGAAACCATTTAACCCTCTTTGAGGAACTAAAAAGTAGATGAGACTTATTCGGATAACTGAGTCGAAAATGTTGTATTTTAAAGAATGAAGTTGTTGATTTAATCCTTGTAAAATCCCGGATACGACTGTTTCTAAGTACATAAAAGGTACAATAGGAGCAAGTGCATAGATTATAAAACCGACTTCTAAATCTTTATAAATGATTTCTGCAAGTTCGTATGGAAAAGCTATAAAAATTCCTGAAATTAAGATAGAAAGTGTTATTGAAATTTGAAGAGTTTTGTTTGCAATTGCAGTAACTTTTTTCTCTTGCCCTAAACTTTTTGCTTCTGCCATTTCCGGAATTAATAGTGTAGAGAAGGCAGTGAGTAGGGAAGATGGAAAAAATAAAATAGGCATTGCCATTCCTTTTAACATTCCAAATTGCTCTAATGATTTTTCGCGGGAAGACGAAAATTGTCTTAAACATTCAGGAACTAACATATTTTCAAATGTTCTTAAAATTGTATTTAGGTACTTATTTAACGCAATTGGCCCGGCAACACATATTGCTTTTTTTACTACCGGCTGACTTCCTTGATTTTTTGCTAAATATGCGTTCCCATGGCGCTTTTTTTCTTTTAAATATGCAATATATGAGTATATACAAGATGACATTTCAGAAATTACATCACCGATTATTATTGCTGTGCAACACGCATCAATTCCATATGGTATGAAAAAATCTATTATTATAAAAATTAAAACAAAGCGTACAATTTGCTCGAGTATTTGGGCTTCAGATGGAATAGATACACGACGATAGGCTATAAAGTAACCCTTTATGCAAGAAGTTATGCTCATAAAAGGAAGGGCAAACACGAGTATTTTTAGAGAAGGGATAGTTCTGACATCATTTATCCAAGACTTGCCTATAAATTCCGCAGAAAAGTAAAATATGATAGATAGTGTTAGCCCCCAAAATATACAAAGATATAAAGTTTTTTTAAACGCTTTTAATACAGTTTGTTTTGTACCTGTGGCTATTTCATCAGTTACAACTTGTATTACAGCGGTAGAAACACCAGCAGTAGCAAAAGTAGAAGCCAGTGCATAAACAGAGAAAATTATTTGATAAAGTCCCATTCCTTCAGCACCTATTTTGTTGGATAAAAATACTCTTAAAAGAACTCCAAGCCCACGAAGAATAAAAGCGGTAGCTGTCATTATAATTGCATTTTTTATGAATGTGAACTTTTTCAACT
>CAYZJZ010000155.1:0-2827 GCA_964478905.1 uncultured Eubacteriales bacterium | reverse complement strand
AAAATACTGTATAATATAAATATTAAGCGTATTTACTTAAGAAAATATATAAGGAGATTTTATTATGTTATGTTCAGATTGCAATAAAAATCTTGCAGTCATATTTATGACCAAGATGGAAAACAATAAACAAACAACTCAAGGATTATGCCTTGATTGTGCTAAAAAAAGAGGAATTGATCCTATAAACAATATGTTACTTCAATCCGGTATGTCCCAAGAAGAATTAGAATCTATTACTTCTGAAATGGAAGATTTTATTTCAAATCTTTCACAAGAAAACGAGGATAGTAATTCTATGGTGGCTGATGAAAAATCAATACTTGGTGCTTTCGCCAAAATGTTTGGTGGTCCTGAAAATGTCCAAGGAGCTAACGACTCAACTACCAAGGTTAAAGTACAAGATAAAAAGGCTACCAAAAAAAGAAAGTTACTTGATACTTACGGAATTAACTTAACCAATCTTGCTCGTGAAGGTAAATTAGACAAAATTGCCGGTCGAAATAACGAAATAAACAGGACTATTCAAATTCTAAACCGTCGTACCAAAAACAACCCGGTTTTAATTGGTGAGCCTGGAGTTGGTAAAACAGCTATTGCTGAAGCTTTAGCTATGCGAATTGTTGACAAAAAAGTGCCACCAAAATTGTTTAACCACGAAGTCTATCAATTAGACATTACTGCTGTCGTTGCCGGGACACAATTTAGAGGTCAATTTGAATCTCGTATGCGTGGTATTATTGACGAAGCAAAAAATTCCGGAAACATTATACTTGTAATTGACGAACTTCATATGATAACCGGTGCCGGAGATGCTGAAGGAGCTATGAATGCTGCTAACATTCTAAAGCCTGCTCTATCTCGTGGAGAAATCCAAGTAATCGGAGCTGCTACATTAAAAGAATACAGAAAACATATTGAAAAGGATTCAGCTCTAGAACGTCGTTTTCAACCGGTTATGGTAGACGAGCCTACTGCCGAGGAAACGTTAGAAATATTAAAAACAATAAAACCTTATTATGAAGAGTTCCATAAAGTCTCTCTCCCTATTGAAACTTTAGAAGCTGCCGTTTCTATGTCAAAAAGATATATTCACGACAGATTTCTGCCGGATAAAGCGATTGACTTAATTGATGAAGCATCTTCAAGAATAAATTTAAATAACAAACCGCTTGCAAAACTTGAAATCCTAAAAGCTCAACTTCGCGGAATTCAAGAAGAAAAAGAGTCTGCTGTTTCTGCTGACTCTATTGAAGACTACCAAAAAGCTGCTGACTTAAAAACAAAAGAATGCACTTTGAATAATGAAATTGAAGCTTTAACCAAAAAAATTAAAAAAGCGATTGTAACTGAAGAAGATTTAGCTGAAGTTATTGAATTATGGACAAAAATTCCCGCTAAAAAAATAACAGAAACAGAATCTGAAAAACTTTTAAATTTGGAAAGTTCGCTTCATAAAAGAATTGTCGGACAAGAAAATGCTGTTACTACCCTATCTAACGCTATACGTCGTCATAGAGCCGGGCTTAGAAATAGGAAACGTCCACCGTCCTTTATATTTGTCGGGCCTACCGGAGTTGGTAAAACAGAACTTGTAAAAGCTCTTGCTTGTGAATTATTTTGTAATGAAGAGTCAATAATAAGGCTGGATATGTCTGAATTTATGGAAAAACACGCTGTATCGAAGTTAATTGGAGCACCTCCGGGATATGTAGGATACGATGATGCAGGACAACTTACTGAAAAGGTTAGAAGAAATCCTTATTCTATTATCCTTTTTGACGAAATTGAGAAGGCTCACGGAGATGTTTTTAATATTTTACTTCAAATTTTAGATGAGGGCAGATTAACTGACAGCCAAGGAAAAACAGTAAACTTTGAAAATACCGTAATCATATTAACATCAAATGCCGGAACAGGTTCTACTTTCTCACTTGGATTTAATCAAACCTCCGAAATAAGAGATGAGAAAATAATGTCCGCATTAAAAGAGTACTTTAAACCGGAGTTTTTAAACAGACTTGATGAAATAATCGTTTTCCACGAATTATCTAAGGACGAAATAAAACAAATTGTAGATATGATGATTAACGAAATAAATGATGAATTGAAGAAATTTAAAACCTCTATAAAGCTTTCAAATTCAGCAAAAGATTACATCGTCTCAGTCGGATATGATGCAAAATACGGTGCTCGTCCTCTACGTCGAGCTATCCAAAAAAGCATTGAAAATAAGATTGCCGAAATGCTATTGAAACACGAAAATATAAATGATAAAATTATTTATGTCGATTATAATGATAATTTAGTCTTTAATCTTATTGATTAAGAAGGAATGAGGGAAAAATGAATTTACCGAATATACTAACTGTTATACGTTTTATATTGATACCATTTATGACATATTTTTTAGTAAATGAAAACTTTACAATTGCTGTTTTATTATATGTTCTGGCTAGTTTTACTGATGTCTTAGATGGATTTATTGCGAGAAAATTTAATTTAATTACCGACTTAGGAAAGTTCCTAGATCCGTTGGCTGATAAATTGCTTCAATTTTCAGCCTTAGTCGGATTATGGATAGTTAAATTAATTCCCCTTTGGATTGTAGTTATTTTCTTTGTAAAAGAAATATCAATGGGATTAGGTGCAATAAGCCTCTTAAAGAAACACATTGTAATTCAAGCTAAATGGTTCGGTAAGCTTTCTACGATATTTTTCTTTACAGCAATCGTGATTTCTATGCTAAGTTCAAAAATAAAGTTCTTAGCACCATATACAATTTATTTATTTGTTTTAGCTTTGTTTTCTTTACTTTTTGCATTTG
>CAYZJZ010000154.1:0-2870 GCA_964478905.1 uncultured Eubacteriales bacterium | reverse complement strand
AAATGATATATTAAAAATGAAATTTGATTTATTTGGAGGAAATTTATGAGCTTATACGAAGAAAATAAAGAAATAATGAGAAAATATAATATTGTTCCGCAAAAAAAATACGGACAAAATTTTTTAATTGATGATTTTGCTCTTGATAAAATTATTGAAAATGCCGATATATCTTCCGAAGATTTGATTATTGAAATTGGACCGGGACTTGGTAATCTTACAAAGAGACTTTGTGAGAAAGCCGGAATAGTTATTGCTATTGAAATAGATAGTAATATGGTTAAAATTCTTGAGACTGAATATTCGTACTTAAAAAATTTAATAATACTTAATGAAGATATTATGAAAGTTGACTTAAAACAAATTATATTTAAGTTTTCGAATATGACTAATGTAAAGGTAGTGGCTAATTTACCATATTATATAACGACGCCTATTATTATGAAGTTATTAGAGGAGAATGTTGGTATAAAACTTATAGAAGTTATGATTCAAAAGGAAGTTGCGAATAGATTATGTGCTACGCCGACAAGACGAGAATATGGTGCGATTACTGTTGCTGTTAATTATTATTCGAAACCAAGCTATATTGTTACTGTGCCGTCTAAATCGTTTCTGCCTGCGCCTGATGTTGATTCTGCGGTTGTTTTGCTTGAAGTTTTTGATAAACCTAAGGTTAATGTTGATAAAGAGTTGTTTTTTAGTATTGTTAAGGCGTCTTTTTTACAAAAGCGAAAAACTTTGCTAAATTCTTTGGGAAGTGCGAAGATTAATGGTGTAACTAAAGAAAAGCTTGCTTGTATTTTGGAGGAGCTTGGAATTGATATGAATATTAGAGCTGAAAGATTATCTTTAGAAGATTTTGAAAATATTTCAATTAAATATTTAAATAAATAGTTTTTTTAGAAAGGATCTTTATTATGAGAGATTTTGTATTGGATAAGGTGCTCCAAAAATTAGGAATACCTGAAGATGTAAAAAGGATTTTTAGTTCGGGGCATAAATATGTAATTCCGAACAGTAGGGAAGAATTAATAGAGCTTTCTATGGCTGGTCACGATGATTATTACGATATTGAATTTGATATTCCCGGAAAGGGTAAGGTTAAGGAAGCTTGGGCGACTAAGGTTAAAAATGGTGTAGTTGTTAACTATACTGATCCGTATATGAGAAAACGTGAGCCTAATTGTTTGTTTGTTGCGGACGACAAGCCGACTGATAAGCCTAAGTTTAAGGATAATTTTGGGTATGATTTTTCTGTTTTGAAAAAGGAAACCCTAGATTGGTTGTCTAATGAAGATTTGGTTATTATGCCGTTTATGTCTGGAGATAATAAGTATGGGTATCAGTCTCTATATATAGGACCGCTTAATGCTGCTTTTTTTGCTTGGTGCTTAGCTGATATGCAGTCTTTTATTCCGGCTGACAAAATTCCGGATAATTTTAATCCTAAGGCTGTTGTTTTCTTGGCTCCTACGTTTAGGCTTACTCATTTTAATGGTAAACAAGTAGTTGTTCATAATAGGTTAGACGATGTTCACGAGGTTTATTCATATAATATGTATCCGGGGCCTAGTGCTAAAAAAGGTATTTACGGAGTTTTACTAAATCAAGGTGAAAACGAAGGCTGGACTACGTTACACGCATCAGTAGTTAAGGTTTTAATCCCTTGGAAGAGTGTAATTACTATTATGCATGAAGGTGCGAGCGGAAGTGGTAAAACTGAGATGTCTGAGCACGTTGGTGGAGACGGTAGTGGAAGAATTGTGTTCGGCGAGAATACATTAACCGGTGAAAAATATAGAATGAAGTTCCATAGTAATTGTAAAATACGTCCTGTTACTGATGATATGGCTATTGCTCATCCTGATATGCAAAAAGGAAATGGTAAGTTGGTAGTAAGAGATGCCGAAGATGCTTGGTTTATTCGTACAGATAATATTTTACAATGTGGAACTAATCCGGAGCTTGAAAGACTTTGTACTCATCCGCCTGAACAAATTTTATACCTTAATTTAGAGGCAGTTCCTCATACAAGTGCGCTAATTTGGGAGTCTATTCCGGAAGATAACGGTAAGGTTTGCTCTAATCCAAGAGTAGTCATGCCGAAAAAGTACTTCCCTAGAGTTGTGGATTCTACTGTATCAGTAGATATTAGAAGTTTTGGGGTTAGAACTCCGCCTTGCACTAAGGAAAATCCGACATATGGAATTATTGGAATGTTTCATATGTTACCGCCCGCTATTGCTTGGCTTTGGAGATTAGTTGCTCCGCGTGGATACAGTAATCCGAGTATTGTAGATACGAAAGGAATGAGCAGTGAAGGCGTTGGTTCTTATTGGCCTTTTTCTGCCGGAAAGATGGTTGCACAGGCGAATATCTTGTTAAAACAATTTAAGGAATGTTATGATGTTAAGTATATATTGACTCCTAACCAGCATATAGGAGCTTGGAAAGTTGGATTTATGCCTCAATGGCTTGCTAGAGAGTTCCTCGTTTTGTATGGTAAAAAGCCAATTTTAAAGCATATGATAAAGCCTTCTAAATATCCACTTTTAGGATACGTTTTGAAAAATATTGAACTTCCTGATGTTGTTGTTCCTCAAGAGTTTGTTGAGGTTAATTTACAACCGGAAGTAGGAGATGAGGCTTATAAAAAGGGTGCTAAGATGCTTGATGATTTCTTTAGAGAGGAACTTAAAAAGTATCTTACTTCTGAGCTTGATCCACTAGGGCGAGAGATTATTGAGGCGTTTATGAGAGGTGCCGACATTGAGGAGTATGAGAAGTTGTTGTAGAAAAAATCACTGCTGATTGCAGTGATTTTTTCGTTAAATAGCTTGAATTTTGGTTATAATTATGATGTAATG
>CAYZJZ010000153.1:0-2892 GCA_964478905.1 uncultured Eubacteriales bacterium | reverse complement strand
CACTTCGCTTATTTGCGAGAGATGGATATGAAGCTGTTTCAGTAAGTACCATTGCTGGTGAGCTTGGTATGACGAAAGGTGCATTGTATAAGCATTATAAGAATAAGCGTGATATTTTTGACAGTATAGTGGAGAGAATGTATCAACTTGATGCGGAAAGGTCACGACAATACGAGGTGCCAGAGGAAAAGTATGAAGTAACATCGAAAAGCTATGAGAATGTGTCTATGGACAGCATTAAGAACTTTACTGTTGCTCAATTTACATTTTGGACAGAAGATGATTTCGCTTCAAACTTTCGTAAGATGTTGGCATTAGAGCAGTACCGAAATGCTGAAATGGCAGAATTATATAGCAATTGTGTTACTTTGGGTCCTGCTATATATATGGAAAATATATTCCGTGAAATGATATTAAAGGGTAAGCTAAAAAAAGCAGACCCTAAGCAACTTGCTCTTGAATTTTATGCTCCAATGTACCTGTTGATAAATGTATCGGATAATTCAAAGGATAAGGGAAAGCTATTGGAATTGCTGAATACCCATATTCAAAGATTTTTTCATAACAACATTACTGAAGGAGACGAGAAGTAATAGAAAATATAAATACGGCAGAATTTTGTTTAACAAATCAATATGCAACAATTCAAAAATATTGCTAAGATAAATAACTCTGCCCACGAAAGGTAAAGGAGAATTGAAAATGAAGTATATTAAAAGCGAAAAGTATAATACACCTGCGTTGCAGGAAAAAATAATGGGACCAAATCCAATAAAATTAGAGGAAGAATTACTAATCAACCATAATATTCCAGAAGGGGCTATTGTTTGTGATTTAGGAAGTGGCCAAGGTTTAACAAGCGTATTCCTTGTAAACGAATATGGTTTTACTGTATATGCAACCGATTTATGGAGTAACCCAGAAGAAAACCGTCATTTTTTTGATGATATGGGATTGGATAGAAAACAGATAATCCCTGTAAAAGCCGATGCCACAAATTTACCGTTTGAAAGAGATTTTTTTGATGCTATTATAAGTACAGATTCATATAACTATTTTGGACGAGATGAGCATTATCTTGATGACAAACTTTTGCCGTTTCTTAAGAATGGCGGATATATTTATATTGCAATCCCAGGTATGAAAAAAGATTGCCACGATAATCTACCAGCAGAGCTTTTGTTGTCTTGGACGCCAGAACAGCTTGATTATATGCACGATATTGATTACTGGACTAAAATAGTAAGCAAATGCAAAGGAGCAGAAGTGCTATCTGTTAAAGAAATGGAAAGTAATGAGGAAGTATGGTCTGATTGGCTGATGCAGGATAATGAATATGCTGTTGGCGACAGAAAAGCAATGGAAGCAGGCGGAGGAAAATATCTTAATTTTATTTCAATAGTATTGAGAAAAAAATAGGAATTTGGAGCTGTAGAGATGGATAAATATTCTTAGAAGGACAGGAAACATCTTAAAACGATTTGCTGACCGAGAAGAAATGGAAATTATCGGCATCTATCAGGATGCCTTTTGATATGGATATTGAAGTGTACCCTTTGTGGAAGTTCAATGTATACGAACAAACATGCTTGGACAAATAAAGATGGCATATACAAAGAGGTACACTAACTTTATTTAAAACCAGCAAGCAGAAATAATTTTTAAAATATATTATATATAGTGTTATTGTAAAAAATTGAGAGAAAAGAATGGCTGTATTTAGCCTTTTTTAGTTTATAAATAAAATTATTTCTCAAATATTTACTTTTTACATATGCGTGTGATATAATTTCCTTGGAAAAGTGTTTGTCGGAATATGCAAGTAATAAAGGGGAAAAGTTTATGGCTAAAAAACATAAATTTTGAATTTGCATAGAAGCTTTAATTAGCAGTAGCTTTATTTTTTAACGCATAATTTCGATAAAATTTATTTCATAAAATGCTGTGCCTAAAGTTAAGGCATTAGCAAATTATAAGAGGAGGATGAGAATTTTGTTAAAAAGAAAAACAAACATTTTCGTAACAATTTTATTTGCATTTGTAGCCTTTATGTTTATAGGCACAACTAATGTAAATGCAGCAACTGTAGAAGTATCAACTGAAGCAGAGTTAATAGCTGCACTTGATGGAAAAAAAGAAGTAGATGATGTTAATGTTAACGATACTGATACTACTTTAGTTAAACTAACGGCTGATATTACATTGGCAGAATACTTAGTAATTCGACCAATTACTGATTTAACACTTGATTTAAATGGTTATACTATTGATGGAGAAACTAATAGCCAAAGTGTTGGTATTACTTATGGTAGTAATGACTTGCAATACTTTACTTCTGGTAGTTTAACTATCAAGGATTCTAGTACTGACAAGGATGGTACAATAAAATCATATGAGCAAATCAGTATAAAGAACTATAATACAGATGCTTCAACAAAAGATTTCAAACTTACTATTGAAGGTGGAAACTTTTATGTAATAGATTTTGGTAGAATGTTTGAATTATCGAATAATGATTATTATATGAAAGATAAGAATATTACATTTGAGTTTCAAGTAAACGATGGTTACTTTGAAGTAAATGGAGATATATTCTTATATGCTGGTGATATAGTTAGTAAAGGTATAACACTTAATGTTAATTTTGATAAATTAATTTTTAAATGCCCAAATGCAAGACTTGTATATTCTAGTGAAAAAGATTTTACAGTTAATGATGTAGTAAGTGCTGACTCTAAAATCAGATTAAAATATACTGTTACACCAAACGAGGCAGAATTAATTGATAGAACAGTATCAGTTACTGCATTAGATGCGTTAAAAAACAAAATAGGTTTTTACTTTGATTCTATCGAAATAACAAAGGCAGATGGTTTTGATGTATCGGATGTT
>CAYZJZ010000152.1:0-2899 GCA_964478905.1 uncultured Eubacteriales bacterium | reverse complement strand
ACCCGGGAGAGGTAATGTTACTTCACGCAGTTTCTAAAGATAATGCAAATGCTTTAGGGGATATTATAGATAAAGCTAGAGAAATGGGATATGAGTTTGGCGAACTATAAACTAAAAAGTAAATTCGAAAGATATTATCATTATTTTTTCTTTTTGAGTTAAAATGTAATTTACTGCTAAACCTAGTGGAGAAAAATGCAAAAAATCGTGCAGTTACTATTTAATTTCAACCCAATTGAATAAAACGGTCAAAAATGCTTGATTTTAAATTTAACTTGTGCTATACTACTTAGAGAAAAAATCACACATACTTAGAAACCACTTATGGTGCTGACTTTGTCAGTTAGTGAATGTAACTTAAGTATGGAGGGAAAACCAAAAGGAGGAAAAATAAATGTCAGTTATTGCAATGAAAGCCTTACTTGAGGCTGGTGTACATTTTGGTCACCAAACAAGAAGATGGAATCCTAAAATGGCTGAATATATCTTTACAGCTAGAAACGGAATCTATATTATCGATTTACAAAAAACTTCTAAGAAGGTTGATGAAGCTCATGCTTTCATTAAATCTATCGCTGAAGAAGGAAAGTCTGTACTTTTCGTAGGAACTAAAAAACAAGCTCAAGATGCTATTAAAGAAGAAGCTGAAAGATGCGGAATGTACTATGTTAACCAAAGATGGTTAGGTGGTATGCTTACAAACTTTAAGACAATCAGAAAGAGAATTGAACGTCTTAAAGAATTAGAGAGAATGGCTGAAGACGGAACATTCGATGTACTTCCTAAGAAAGAAGTAATTGAACTTAAGGGAGAAATGGAAAAATTAGAAAAGAACCTTGGTGGAATTAAAGAAATGAAGAAACTTCCAGGTGCTTTGTTTATCGTTGATCCTAAGAAAGAACATATTGCTGTATTAGAAGCTAGAAAGTTAAATATTCCTGTCGTAGGTATTGTTGATACTAACTGCGATCCCGATGATACAGATTATGTTATTCCTGCTAATGACGATGCTATTCGTGCTGTAAAGCTTATTGCTGGTGCTATGGCTGATGGTATTATCGAAGTTAATCAAGGAGAAGTTAAAGAAACTACAACTGAGGCTACTGAAGAAGAAGCTCCAGTTCAAGAATAATTAAAAATAGTTTCCTAAGAAATTAAGAAGGAACAAGAGAAATTACGTTTCCTTGTTCCTTTTTCAATGAAAAAATTTAAATAAGGAGTGGTAAAATAATGGTTACAGCTGCTATGGTTAAGGAATTAAGAGAAATTACAAGTGCAGGTATGTTAGATTGCCAAAAGGCACTAAAAGAAACTGATGGAAATATGGAAAAAGCTATTGAATTTTTAAGAGAAAAAGGTCTTGCTACTGCTGCTAAGAAAGCTGGTAGAATTGCTGCTGAAGGTATTGTAAAAGCTTATTTATCTGATGATAAGAAAGTTGGAGTTTTACTTGAAGTTAACTCTGAAACTGACTTCGTTGCTAAGAACGAAGAATTCCAAAATTTTGTTTCAAATGTTGCTAAATTAATTGCTGATGAAAATCCTGCTGATATTGAAGCATTAAAGGAATTAAAATATGAAAATGAAACAGTTGGTTCTGCATTTACTGCATTAATAGCAAAGATTGGTGAAAATATGAACTTAAGACGTTTCGTTCGTGTTGCTGGAAATGTATGTTCATATACACATGGCGGTGGAAGAATAGGCGTTTTGGTTGAAGCTGAAGGCGCTTTAGATAGCGAAGAAAAATATGAGGCTGCTAGAGATGTAGCTATGCAAATTGCTGCTATTAATCCTTTATATTTGACTAAGGAAGTTGTTCCTGCTGCTGATGTTGCTAAGGAAAAAGAAATCATTATTGCACAAATTAAAGAAGATCCAAAGAATGCTAGCAAGCCTGAACAAATTATTGAAAAGATGGTTGATGGAAAAATCAATAAATTCTATGAAACAAACTGCTTATTACAACAAGAATTTGTTAAAGATAGCGACTTTAAGGTTGAAAAGTACTTAGCTTCTAAAGGTGTTAAATTAACAAACTTTGTAAGATTTGAAAAAGGTGAAGGACTTCAAAAGAAAGAAGAAAACTTTGCTGAAGAAGTTATGAGCCAAATTAAGTAGTAAAAATATATCATTTATACTTTGGTTTGCATAATATAACGTAGAGGGGATATTTATGGTTGGTAATATTACGAGTGTTCATGCCTCGAACTTAATACGTTCAAATGCAAAAGTTATTGATATACGTGATAAAAATGAGTTTAAAAAGTCTCATATAAATGGTGCAGTGAATATTGGAATTGATGAAGTTGAAAAAATTCTAAAATTATTCCCTAATAAGAATGAAAAAATAATTGTTGTTTGTTCAAAGGGAATTAGAAGTATTGCTGTTGCTGAGGAATTAAGCGATATGGGATATAAAAATGTATACAACCTTATGGATGGGTATGAGAAATATAAACTATTGTGAAATAGTTCGGACTTTACTAGGAAATAAAGAATGATGATTGATTGCAGTGGTTTATATTGTTATAACTAAGTCAGTTGGTACTTTTATTAGAGGATTATAGTTAAATGACTATAATCCTCTAAACTTTTTTTACGTTACATTATTTTCAAAAAGCCTGTAATCGGTTTAACAAGCAATTTGCATAACTTCTCTAACTTGGCAGAGGTGGGATTAGGCCTCTATTCATGCGTTTTTCAGTCACTCCTCGTATATTTATATATTTTATTTTTATTCTGAAACTCCTTTAAATACAAAAAAATAACTCGAATGAATTTTAATTCAAAAGAGCTATTTTAGTGATTTTTATCTATTTAAGTCTGAACAGTAACAGAAACTTAATGGTAAATAATTAAAAATATTGAAAAAATAAAGTTATAATGATACAATGTA
>CAYZJZ010000151.1:0-2994 GCA_964478905.1 uncultured Eubacteriales bacterium | reverse complement strand
GAATTTGCTTGTGACATCATAGAAATTGCAACCTGATTTATCATAGCTTGTTTTGTATAGTTAACTAGTTCTGCGGCAATATCTACGTCTGTAATTCTGGATTGTGCTGCCTCTAAATTTGTTGTAGAAGTATTAAGATTTTTTATTGTATAATCTAATCTGTTTTCTGTAACACCTAAGTCTGTACGTTGCTTTGTTATTTTATTTAATGCTTCATCTAATCCTTCTAATGTTGCTTTCATAGCGTCTTGATCGGATATATCAATTGACAATTCTGAAGTCCCGTCAGAAGATAAGCCTTTTGAAGACATATCTTTTATACAGACACTAATTGAATCGGCTGAATTTGTACTTGCTCCCACTTGAAATGTTGCAGGTTTATCGGCTAAACTGCCATCTAATACTTTCTTTGTATTAAATGTTGTTGTATTTGCTATTCTGTCTAGTTCGTCTCTTAGCGATGACAGTTCTTCAGAAATTGCTGAACGCTCAGTGTCAGTCATAGTTCCAGTATTTTGGGCTTTTACTACTAATTCGCGCATTTTTTGAACGATATCTGTTGATTGACTTAAAGCACCATCGGCTGTTTGTAAGAAAGAAATAGCATCTTGAGCATTTTTTCTTGCTTGTTTTAAACTTACTATTTGGGCTCCCATTTTTTCACTTATCACAAGTCCGGCAGCATCATCTGCGGCACTGTTAATTCTAAGCCCACTTGCTAATTTTGCAGCAGATTTCTCAATGGATAAGTTGCTTGCTTTCATTGCGCTAAGTGCACTTGAATAAAGACTGGTAGAATTTATTGACATAGTATTACCACCTCCGTATGGAATAAAGTTTTCTAAATATAACTATACAACTAGTATATCGGCAAAAATTGAGTTACACTTTATAGCTTATGTTAACTTTTTCTAGAAGAAGTAAAAATGAACGAAGTTTTACAATTTATATTTTTATCTAAAAAATAGGAATATTACAAAGGTATCTTCTATCAGACTTAAATTTTTCTATTGTACTTTTGTTGTTTTTTTGGTATTATTAAAATGTTAGGGGGAAGTGTTATGAAAAAATTAATTTTGTTATTAGTTTGCTTGGTGATGTCATTTTCAGTATCATTTGCAAGTGATACGGATTTCACCATAAAAAATGGTGTTTTAACTAAGTATACCGGAAGGGATACTGTTGTTAAAATTCCGGAAGGTGTTACATCTATTGGTTATGGAGATATGGGGGCTTATTCTTCAGAAACTAATTCCGGAATATTTAGTAATACGAAGATAAGAAGTGTTATTCTACCGGAAAGTTTGGAATACATAGGCTGGAATGCTTTTAGAAAAATCGATACACTAGAAGAAGTAGTTATTAATTCAAACATAAAAAATATAGGATATAATGCTTTTGAGGGTTGCTTGAATTTAAGAAGTATTGATTTGAGTAAAGTAAAGGCAATAGGAAATTCTGCGTTTTATAATTGTTCTAACTTAACTAGTGTAAAAGTTTCAGCTTCTACTTTGAAAAGCTCTTGGATTTCGTCAGAAGGGATTTTTGAAGGAACAAACATAAAAAGTGTTGAGATGACCGGAGAAGCGATAGAAGATTATCGAAACGGGATGTTTTTAAATGAACTTATGAGTACTCCTTGGGGAAAATCTCAAAGTACGATATTTATAAATAATTGTTTACTTAAATATACAACTAATGAAAGTAATGTTATTATTCCAAACAATGTAAAAGTTTTAGGACATAATGCATTAGATACATGTCCTAATATGAGATATCTAAGCATACCTAAAAATGTTACTAGAATTTGCATTGATAAGACGAAACTTACAAATTGTGATTTGGTAGTAAATAAATATTCTGCTGCTGAGCAATATGCAATAACAAACAATTTAACTTACTCTGTTACAGATAGCCTTAGTAATTTCCAAGTGGGAATGAGTAATTTCACAAAAAAACAAAATTATGCTACTAATCAATTTACAGATGTAAAAGCTTCTGATTGGTATAATGTATATGTAAAAAAATGTTATGAGCTCGGTTTAGTTAGTGGAAAATCTAATAATTATTTTGGTGCACAAGATAACATAAGCATTGCTGAAGTAATAACTCTAGCTGTAAAAATAAACAGTACATATAATGGTACAGATATTGATTTAACAAGAGCTGATTCAGAGAAATGGTATATGCCGTATATAAGATATGCACAAAAAAATAATATAGTTTGCGATTTTGATTATTATGGAAGACCGGCTATGAGAAAAGAAATTGTACAAGTTTTAGAAAGTTCACTACCGGCTAAAGAGTGGGAAAAGATTAATAATGTAACAAGTATTCCGGATGTAAACTATACGGATAATATTTCAGCTGAACAAAAAGATAGTATTTTTAATTTCTTTAATGCTGGAATTGTAGCCGGAAATAATGAGTATGGTATATTTTATCCTGGACTTCCGGTAATAAGAGCAGAAGTTAGTACTATTGTATCTAAAATTGCTGATAAGTCATTAAGAGCTAAAGTTTCTCTAAAGGCTAGTGATATGGTTATTGTAAATGGTAATTCTAAGACTGGGGCAGTAAATATTAATAACTCTAAGTCTATGCCAAAGGATTTAACAATTGATGATGTTATGAAGATAAATGACAATAAAAAGCCTATTTATGAATATAAAGCAAATGGCGAAATTGCATATTTGTCCGGAAAGTTTTCAACTGCAAAAGTAGAAAATGCGGGTGAGGCAATAGAAGCATTAAATGCTTTAAGAAGTATGTTAAAGATAACAGATTCAAGAACAGAGTTTGTATTTGACAGAATGGAAGATTCAACTAATTACAGATTACAAAAAGTAGTTAATGGTAAAAAAGTTTCAGGGGCATATGTAATTTTAGGAGTAAATAAACAAAATTATCCTATTTTTGTGCTAAATAAGTAATTTTGCAAAATATAGGTTTACAATAGATATGTCACAGTAAAAATAAAAAAAGGAAATACCA
>CAYZJZ010000150.1:0-3004 GCA_964478905.1 uncultured Eubacteriales bacterium | reverse complement strand
CTAAACATTCTCCAACCACTCTAAATACTCTTCATAACTCATTCTCTTATCAACAATTCCCTCATCTTTTATCTCGATAATTCTACTTGCAACCGTATCTACTAATTGATGATCATGAGAAGTAAATAACATCGTCCCCTTAAAATTCTTCATTCCATTGTTAAGCGCAGTAATAGACTCTAAATCCAAATGGTTCGTAGGTTCATCAAAAATTAAAACATTTGCACCACTTAGCATCATTTTAGCTAACATACATCTAACCTTTTCTCCACCGGATAATACATTCGCTTTCTTTAAAGCCTCATCACCGGAAAATAACATTCTTCCAAGCCATCCTCTTAAAAATGTAGCAGAATCATCTTTTGAATACTGTCTTAGCCATTCAACCAAATCCATATCCTTTGCCGTAAAATACTCAGTATTATCATTCGGCAAATACGCTTGAGAAGTAGTTATTCCCCATTTGAACTCCCCACTTGTAGGTTCTAACTCGCCCATTAAAATTTTAAACAACGTAGTTTTTTGAATTCCATTAGTCCCAACAAATGCAACTTTATCTCCTCTATCTAGCGAAAAACTTACATTTTTCAATATTTCCTCTCCCTCAGGAGTCGTATAACAAATATCACTAACAGTCAATATATGATCTCCAGCTTCTCTATCCGGCTTAAAATCTATGTATGGATACTTTCTTGAAGAAGGTTTAATTTCCGTAAGTTCGATTTTATCAAGCCACTTTTTCCTTGAAGTCGCTTGTTTAGACTTAGACGCATTAGCACTAAACCTCGCAATAAACTCCTGTAATTCTTTAATTTTAGCTTCAGCCTTTTTATTCGCATCCTTTGCTTGTTCTAAAGCAAGTTGACTAGATTCATACCAAAAGTCGTAATTTCCGGCATAAAGTTGAATTTTATTGTAATCAATATCAGCAATTTGAGTACAAACAGCATTTAAGAAATGTCTATCGTGAGAAACAACAATAACCGTGTTTTCAAAATTAACTAAAAATTCCTCAAGCCATTTAACCGTCTTTATATCCAAATGGTTTGTAGGCTCGTCCAATAATAAAATATCCGGATTACCGAATAACGCTTGAGCAAGCAAAACTTTTACTTTAAGTCCGGCTTCTAAATCAGCCATTTTCGAATAATGAAATTCACTAGGTATTCCAACACCATTTAATAACTTTTCAGCATCAGTCTCAGCATCCCAGCCATTAAGTTCTGCAAATTCGCCTTCCAATTCAGAAAGTAAAATTCCATCCTCATCGTTAAAATCCGGTTTAGCATAAAGTTCTTCCTTCTTCTTCATTATTTCATAAAGTCTTTCATGCCCCATTATAACTGTATCTAAAACAGTATATTCGTCATAAGCAAAATGATCTTGTTTTAAAACCGCCAAACGCTTTCCTTCCGGAATTATAACTTCACCTTTGCTAGGCTCTATCTCTCCTGATAAAATCTTTAAAAACGTACTTTTCCCAGTTCCATTCGCTCCAATAAGTCCGTAGCAATTACCATCGGTAAACTTTATATTAACATCTTCAAACAGTACTCTCCCACCAAATCTTAAAGTAACTCCAACTGTATTAATCACAAAACAAACCTCCTAAAACTTTTTATACATTAAATCTAAATAAAACAACATCTCCGTCTTTCATAACGTATTCTTTTCCCTCAGACCTTACAAGTCCTTTTTCTCTAGCTGCAACCAAAGACTTCAAACTTACCAAGTCATCATACGAAACGACCTCAGCACGGATAAATCCTCTTTCAATATCGCTATGAATTTTACCGGCAGCTTGGGGTGCTTTAGTTCCTTCTCTAATTGTCCATGCTCTAACTTCCGGTTCTCCCGCAGTCAAAAAGCTTATTAATCCAAGTAATTTATAACTTGCTCGAATTAACTTATCAAGTCCAGGTTCTTCTACTCCTAAATCCTTTAAAAATTCTATTTTTTCATCATCCTCTAAAGTAGATAATTCTTCTTCAATCTTAGCAGAAATAGCAATTGCACTACTTCCTTCTTCTTCGGCAATTTTTTTCAATTCAATAAATCTATTATTCTCATCAGCAGTCGCAATTTCGTCCTCGCTAACATTTCCAACATATAAAACAGGCTTAGACGTAAGTAAAAACGTATTTTTAATAATTTCCTTTTCATCGTCATTCATTTCCATAGTTCTAATAGGTCGTCCTGCTTCTAAATGAGCCTTAGCACGAGTTAAAGTATCTACTTCTACCTGCATTTTCTTATCCGCACGAGCTGCCTTTATAGCTTTCTCAAGTTTCTTTTCAACAGCATCCATATCTGAAAAAATTAACTCTAAATTAATAGTTTCAACATCCCTTTTAGGATTTATATCGCCGTCAACATGTACAATATCTTGATTTTCAAAACATCTTACAACATGAACTATCGCATCAACTTCTCTAATATGAGATAAAAATTTATTTCCAAGGCCTTCGCCTTTACTTGCTCCCTTAACTAATCCGGCAATATCCACAAACTCAACAACAGCCGGTGTAACCTTTTCAGGATTATATATTTTGGCTAATTCGTTTAATCTATTATCAGGTACAGCAACCACGCCAACATTCGGTTCAATTGTACAAAAAGGATAATTTGCACACTCCGCTCCCGCTTTAGTAATAGCATTAAACAATGTACTTTTTCCTACATTAGGTAATCCAACAATACCTAGTTTCATAATTTATTACATCTCCTTTATTTTTCAAGGTTTTAGGCGTTTTTAAATAATTTATACACCATTTATCAACTCTTTTTTACGCAAAAAGAACCAATGCAATAAGTTATTTATACCACATTGGCTCTGTTTTTTCAACATAATCTCCTAAAATTATTAATACTACAAATTTCTATTTAAGCTCACTGTTTGATAAAAGATAACAGCAATAATTTTCCCTTATTTTTTAGCTGTAATATCTCGCTAAAGCTTCTGAAATCTTTAATTGACCTTTCTCATCTACATCTATAAGCGGTA
>CAYZJZ010000149.1:0-3102 GCA_964478905.1 uncultured Eubacteriales bacterium | reverse complement strand
ACAAAATCAGTTTGCTTTATTTAATTCAAACCAAAAATTTGCTCCGCCGTTTTCATCGTTTTTAACTCCGAAATTAGAATTGTGAAGTTCTAGAATTCCTTTAACAATAGCCAATCCTAAGCCTGTTCCAACTTGAGCTCGTTTATGATTTCCCTTAGCTTTATAGTATCTATCCCAAACATAGTCGATTTCGTCAGGATTAATTCCTTCTCCGGTATCTTTTATTTCAATTCTAACTTTATCATTATTTACAGTTTGAACAATTTTTACGATTTTATCTTCTCCTGTATAGGTAAGAGCGTTATTTATAAGATTATAAATAACTTGTGTGATTTTTAAGCTATCGGCATTAACAAACACGTCTTGATCCTTTTCAAAAGTAATATTGTATCCGTCATTTTCAGTTAATTTATTATATCTTTCTAATATTTTACTTATGCACTCAGTTAAACAAAAACGTTCGAGGTGTAATTCTTGTTCACTACTTTGGTTTTTAGACATTTCTACAACATCATTAACTAAACTTGTAAGACGTTTTGCTTCGTCAATTATTATTTGAATGTTTTCGGGTGTATTTTCGCCTGGAATGTCTTTCATAACTTCTGCGTATCCGGTTATCATAGTAAGAGGAGTGCGTAAGTCGTGAGAAACATTAGCAATAAGTTCACGCCTTAAATTTTCTACTTTTGAAAGCTCAGAAGATGCTTTTGTTAGGGTGTTTGCAAGCTCTGTTATTTCGGTATAGCCTGAGTCATTAAATTTTATATTATATTCGGTAGATAGTTTTTTGGCAGAATTGTTTATGTTTATAATCGGTTTTGAAATTTTCTTTGAAATCGCAAGCGAAAGTATAAACGAAAGGATTAGCATAATTATTGTGATACAACTAAGTTGGGCCCTTAATGTAGAAGTGGTCGAAACGACCGGCTCTATAACAGAATTTAATATGAGAATATATGAATTCCTATTTGAGTCACTAAAACGTCGTATAAGTAAGCTACTGTTTGGAATTTCACGTTTCCTATTTGAAGAAAAGTAGCTCTTTTGTTTGTTTTCCGGACTAAATCGTTCAAAATATTGATTACTTTCATCTAAAGATTTTAAACTAAGAGAATAGAGGAGGCTAGAAGGTATTTTATGAACAATACAATTCATTTGAACTTCAGAAGAATAGATTAGCTCATAAGGTTCTTTATACAAAAGTATACAAATATCTTTTTTATTAGATATATTTTCAATTGTCGATTCAAGAGAAGTAGAATTGATATTTTTTTCGATATTTTGAGCAGTAGAAAACAGCTCGTTGGTTTTTATGGCACTGTAAAAGTCGTTTAATAAAATTATTTGAAATAGCCAAAGAAGCACGAGCATTATTAGCGAAAACGCTAGAAAGTATACAAATATTTTCCAAGTTACGGATAATTCTTTATTTGAATTTTTAAACATTTTCAAACCTATATCCAACTCCTCTTAAAGTAACAATTAGGTTACTGTATTGTTTTAAACTTTTTCTAAGTAGCTTTATGTGTGTATCTAAAGTTCTGTCATCACCAAAGAATTCGTATCCCCAAACATCTGAAATAAGACGCTCACGGGTTAAAGCGATACCTTTATTTTTTATTAAATATACAAGCAAGTCATATTCTTTTGGTGAAAGTGTTATTTTTTCATTGTCAATGTATATAAGATGAGCAGTAAAATCTACGCTAAAAGTTTCGTATGAAAAAATATCGTTTGTAGATTGATTAGAATTTAATGTACGTTTTAATACTGCTTCAACACGCATAAATAATTCCTTTGGTGAAAATGGTTTCACTACATAGTCGTCTATTCCAAGTTCAAAGCCGTGAATTTTATCGTATTCTTCACTTCTTGCAGAAAGCATTATAATAGGTATGTTTGAAGTTTTTCTTATTTCCTTTGCAGTTGAAAATCCGTCTAATTCCGGCATCATTATGTCTAAAATTATTAGATCGCACGAATGATTTTTAAATTTTTCAATTGCATCCATTCCGTCTTTTGCTTCTATTACGCTATGTCCTTCAAAAACAGCATATTTCTTTATAATTTCTCTTATTTTTTCTTCATCATCAACAATAAGTAATTTAGCCATAACAGACCTCCCTTTTAGGGTATATTATCATTTTTCAATGAGTTTGTCATTAAAAAATATGAAAGTGGTCAGCCGGTTAAGTTTCTACCTTCCGTGGCAAGGTCGACCACTCCATAATCTAAATTATAGCTAAAAAATATGTAGAATATGTGAAAAGACAATGAAAAGAGTATGATATTTGAAATATGTTGAATGATATTGTATAATGTCGTTGAAGAAATTTTACTAGTGGGGGAAGTAAACTTGGTTTTAATGTATTGTAGTTTGTTTATTTTTTATAGCGTGTTGGGATGGGCTTATGAAAGTCTGTTATGTTCTTTTATTGAAAAAAGATGGATAAACAGAGGCTTTTTAAATGGCCCATATTGCCCGATTTATGGATTTGGAGCACTTTTAGACATTATTTGTTTGGGTAGACTTTCTAATCCGTTTGAAATATTTTTTTGGGGGGCTTTACTAAATTGTACATTAGAATATCTAACGTCGTATGCTATGGAGAAGATGTTTAATGCAAGATGGTGGGATTACTCGGATAAGTTCCTTAATATAAACGGACGAGTTTGCTTAATTGGAGCAACTGTGTTTGGTGCGTTTTGTGTTGCCCTTGTTACTATTGTAAATCCGGTTGTAGTTAGATATATTAAAACTATACCTGATTTTACGTTAAATATTGCTGTTATATTATTCTTGGTTGTTTACGCTACGGACAATATAATTACGTTTATTGCGGTTGCTCAACTTGATGAAAAGTTAAGGGAGTTAAAGGAAATTCTAGAAGAAAAGAGAGAAAATGCTATTAAGGCTGTAAATTTATATAAAGAAGAGGCCATTGGGAAATTTAGAAATCGAATTCCGGAGCCACGTATTCACAAAGCTTTTATTAAAGCCTTAGGTTTCCAAAATAAAAGAATTATTAAGGCTTTCCCACGTCTTAGGTCGACTAAATATAATGAGGTATTGACTGAGTTACGTGAATTTATGAATAAAAG
>CAYZJZ010000148.1:0-3110 GCA_964478905.1 uncultured Eubacteriales bacterium | reverse complement strand
GCCTTAACAGCCTTATTAAAGTCAGTATAAGAATAATCAATAACTTTATCTTTTCTAAGTTCATGAGCCCAAGTATGAGCAATTTCGTGAGTTACAATTCTTTGAATTTCTTTATCTGTGTAATCGGATAAATTATATAAAGTAACTTTGTTATAATCTGTAATGCCGGCAGCTTTTGAAGAATGTTCTATAGGAAGAAGCTTAATTTCCTTTAAATTAGTTTTTGTATTTTCCGGCATTCCTTTAATAATTTTTTCAACATAGTTAATTTTTTTAGCATCTTTTGAAGTATAAATAACTTTTGCATTTTCAATTGTTTTTACATAAGTCTTTTCATTTTCTAACATATAATCTTTAACAAACCCATTTTCATCTGAAATATAATATGTAAAAATAGCCTCTTCATTTTCATTATTAGAAAATACAAATTCTTGCTTTCCATTTAATCCGGCTAAGCTGATTTCGAATCTTCCGTTGATAACATTGATTTTTTCGTTGTTAAAATAAATTGTACCTTGTTCTTTGTAAAGCTTAAAACCTAATTTTTTCTGGACTCTTGAATCAATAACAGAATTCTTTTTAGAATCATCATCCGGAATGATATTATACATTAAAGCAATTCTATCATCTGCTAAAGAAATGCTTGTATATAAAAATAATGAAACTAAAATCGTAAATAATTTTTTCATAATAAAAACCTCCTAAGCCAATTACCCATGCCTTAAGAGGTTTACGGTAATTTGGCAACCCGACCGGCATAGCGTATAGCTTTAGCCTCGTGGCTTTGCGTCCTTGATTTTCATCAAGTTTGCCTTTTTCAAATTTAAATATTTACTTCCTTACAGACAATATATCGGCAAGTATGGAAAAAACTTAACACTTTTTTAAAAAAAGTTGACAGTAATTATAGTCTTATGTATAATAGGAGCGTAGAAAAAATACTAAATATCTTTTCATTTTTTGAAGGAGGAAGTTCTATGCGAAACTATTATGCACTTATGAACAACAACAAGGTTAGCTTGGCAGCTGCATACGCAATTTTAGAAAATAATGGCGAAAGTGTGTTGTTTAGAACGTTTGATGATGTTTTGAACGTGACTTATCGCATACAGATTGCAGAAGAACTTGTCAAGAATGAAGAAAAGTCAAAAGAAAAAGACGAAATTATTGAGGAAATCGAGTGGTACAAAAAGCATATAAGGAAAAACATAAGAGAAAAAAAGGCTTTATATGCGAGTGTTATTGTGGCTAGGTATGCTACAAAAGGACAATTAGATAGACTTTATACTGATGTAATAAATGCTTTTGAGAGAGAAAATGAACTTGATTTCTATGACTGGATTTTTGAGATTGGCAGTATTAGATAATTTTTTCAAGTGGTTGGAGTGGGAAGTCCATAATGGATTTTTCACTCTTTCTTTTTGTAAAAATATTACTAAAGGAGTTTATTTTTATAAATCGAAATACATAGTAAATAGATATAAAGGGGAATACATATGAAAAAGTATTTGATTTTTTTAGTTATTTTTGCTGTGTGTTTAACTGCAAATTCAAGTGCGTACATAAGTGATAATATGAAAGGAATATGGGTTGCTACTGTTTATAATCTCGATTATCCTTCATCTCCTACGACTGATGTTAATACGCTGAAAAATGAATTAACGGTAATATTAAATAATATATCCGAAATGGGGTATAACGCTATATTTTTCCAAGTAAGACCGTCAGCGGATAGCTTTTATAAATCGGATATTTTTCCTTGGAGTAAGTATTTAACAGGACAAAGCGGACTTTCTCCACTAAACGGTTTTGATCCTTTATCGTACTTGGTAGAAGAAGCCCATAAAAAGGGAATAGAGGTTCACGCGTGGATTAATCCATATAGAATTACAAAAAATGGTGATGAAGAATTTAATGTGATTAGTTTTGATAGTCCTGTAAAAAAACACCCTGAATATGTTGTAAAGTATTCGGACGGCAATTATTACCTTAATCCCGGGCTACCGGAAGTAAGAAAATTAGTAGTTGACGGAGCAGTTGAGATAGTTAAAAACTATAAAGTTGATGGAATACATATGGATGATTACTTTTACCCGGGAACGTCTTTTAATGACCAAGAGACATATAATAAATACGGTAAAAATTTTTCAAACATAGACGATTGGCGAAGAAATAATGTCGATTTATTAGTTCAAGAATTAAATGAAGCAATTCACAAAGAAAATAAAAATGTTTCGTTTGGAATAAGTCCTTTCGCAATTTGGCAAAATTCCTCCAGTAGTCCGCTTGGAAGTGATACTAACGGTAATGAATCTTATAAATCTCATTATGCAGATACAAGAAAATGGGCTCAAAATAATTGGATAGATTATATTGCACCTCAAATTTATTGGGAAGTCGGAAATAAAAATGCTGATTATTCTAAATTACTTAGGTGGTGGAATGAAGTCGTAAATGGCTCTAAAACTAAACTATATATAGGATTAGCTGATTACAGAGCTGTTGGAGTAAATAGTAAAAGTGTTTGGTATAGGGGAAAAGAAATAGAAAAACAATTAAAGCTAAATGATACTTATAAAAATGTTTCCGGCGAAATTCATTATAGGTACAGTTCTATGCTTAGTGATAAATATGTTTGGAACATTGTAAAGAAGTATTATAAAGGCGATGAAATAACAGTTTTTGTTAATGGAGACAAAGTTAAATTTGATCAAAAGCCGTTTATAGATAATTCAAGAACTTTAGTTCCTATGCGAGCTATATTTGAAGCATTGGATGCTGATGTTATTTGGAACGGAGAAAAAAGGACAATAACGGTAAATAAAGGAGAAAACAATATTTTCCTTGAAATAGATAGCAATAAGATAAAAGTTAATGGTGAGGAAAAAACTATTGATGTGCCTGCTAAAATTGTTAATAATCGGACGGTAGTACCGCTAAGGGCGATTTCAGAAGCGCTAAGTTCCAGTGTTGAGTGGTATCCGGAAAGTAAAACAATATTGATAGACGAAAAAACTTGAAAAAACTAAAGAAAAGTCATATAATCTACTAGTTGAGATTATGTGACTTTTTTGAAGGGAATGAAATTTTTATGGCATTAAATATTGTTT
>CAYZJZ010000147.1:0-3128 GCA_964478905.1 uncultured Eubacteriales bacterium | reverse complement strand
TCCTTCAATCAACTAGTAAAATTTTATCTTAGACACAGTTAATTGAAAAAGGTCTGAAAAAACTTCTTATTTGTGTCAAGTTTTTTCATATTTTTGAAAAAACTTGACTATAATAACAAAAATAGTATAATAAAAATAGTTGGAGGATTATTATGGAGAGAATAAAAAGAGAAGATTATTTATCTATATTAAGAAATTTTAAAGATCAACAAATAATAAAAGTAATAACTGGAATAAGAAGATGCGGTAAATCTACATTATTAGAATTATTTCAAGATTATTTGAAAGAAAATGGAGTAGAAGAGAATCAAATCATATCAATCAATTTTGAAAATGCAGATTATGAAGAATTACAAGATAGAAAAAAGTTATATGAATATTTAAAATCAAAATTGGTAAAAGGTAAAAAAACATATATATTTTTAGATGAAATTCAAGAAGTTATTGAATTCGAAAAAACCGTAGATAGTCTTTTTATCAACAAAGATGTTGATTTATATATAACCGGCTCAAACGCTTGGCTGTTGTCTTCCGAACTTGCAACATTACTTACGGGAAGATATATCGAAATAAAAATGTTGCCATTGTCATTTAAAGAGTATTTATTAGCATTTGACGATAAAACAAATTTAACAAGAAAATTCAGAGACTATTTACAATATAGTTCTTTTCCTCAGGCAACTGAATTATTTAAAATTACTCCAGAAAACATTAATTTGTTTTTAGACGGAATATATAATACAATTTTATTTAAAGATGTAATGCAAAGAAAAGGAATAACCGATAAAGAGACTTTAGAAAGAGTAACAAAATATTTATATGATAATATAGGAAATCGAACCAGCATGAAAAGCATAAGTGATAATATTGAAGGACTTGAAAAAAACAATTCGTATAATACTGTTTCAACATATGTTCAAGCCCTTATTGATAGTTATATCGTTTATAAAGCTAGCAGATATGATATAAAAGGAAAAGAATTTTTAAAAACCCAAGAAAAATATTACGCCGTAGATATAGGCCTTAGGTATTATATGTTGGGGCAGGGTTCTGGCAAAGATATGGGGCATATCTTAGAAAATGTAGTCTACCTCGAATTATTGAGACGCGGTTATGAAGTTTATATTGGAAAATATGATGATTTGGAAGTTGATTTTGTTGCAAAAAACTCAGAAAATACTATTTATTATCAAGTTGTATTGACTATGAGAGAACCAGCCAACAGTAATAATAGTATATTAGAAAGGGAGTTAGCACCGTTAAAGAAAATAAGCGATAATTACCCTAAATATATATTAACTTTAGATGATGATTTAGATACTGATTTTGATGGAATAAAGAAAATCAATGTACTAGATTGGCTGTTGGAAGAAAAATAATATGGATGAAGTGCTAATATTTGAGATGCTATGAAAAAATAATAACGCAAAATATAATTAATAATATAAAAACAGCTAAAAATAATAGTTAAGGATGCCAAAAAAGACTTTAGAAAAGTAAAACATGAGAAAAATTAAAAACTTCATGGTGTATTTATTGTATTTTATATATTGTCATGGCTTAAAAAATTACCTTAAAAAACCACATAAAAATACGTTGCATTTGAAATCAAATAATGGTAAAATCTTTATGTAAAGCGAAAATATAGGATAATAATTAATGATAGTTTATAGAAAGTTAGTGGTTGATGGAAACTAGCAACTTAGTTAATTTGTCTACCTATTAGTGGTGTTAATCGCACCCGGCAATGCCGTTATGAAATTAAGTTAAATAAAGGATGGTACCGCATTTAATGCTCCTTGACCATTCTTTTTTTCTTATTGAGGAGGAAATATGTTTAAACAATGTATTAAAATTACCATAAATTTGGCCGTGCGATCGAGTAAGGCATTTGCTAGATAAGATAATTTTTATAGGAGGATGATATATAAGGATAGATATAGCATTAATTAGAAATAATAAAGATTTAGTAAAAGAAAATATTAAAAAGAAATTTCAAGATGAAAAGTTACCTTTAGTTGATGAAGTTTTTGCGTTAGATGAAGAGGCTAGAACTGCTAAAGCAAAGGGAGATAATTTAAGAAGCGAAAAAAACAAGCTTTCTAAAAGTATTGGGATTTTATTAAAAGAAGGAAAGACCGCTGATGTCGAAATTGTAAAACAAAAGATTGCGGATATTGATGCGCAAATTAAAATATTAGAAGTTTCTGAAGAAAAGAAGAACGCATTAATTAAAGAGAAAATGATGGTTATTCCACAAATTATAGATGAAAGTGTTCCAATTGGAAAAGATGATAAGGAAAATGTTGAAATTGAAAGATATGGTGAACCTATAGTTCCGGATTTTGAAATTCCGTACCATGCAGATATTTGTGAAAAATTAAATGGTTTAGATAAAGATGCTGCAGGTAGAACTTCAGGAAATGGGTTTTATTACTTAATGGGAGATATTGCTCGACTTCATTCAGCAATGCTATCTTATGCTAGAGATTTTATGATAGATAAAGGATTTACTTATTGTGTACCTCCATTTATGATTAGAAGTGATGTTGTAAATGGCGTAATGTCTTTTGCAGAAATGGAAAATATGATGTATAAAATAGAAGGCGAAGATTTATATTTAATTGGTACATCAGAGCACTCAATGATAGGGAAGTTTAAAGGCCAAATTGTTAAAGAAGAAGAATTACCAATTGCCTTAACATCATACTCTCCTTGCTTTAGAAAAGAAGTAGGGGCTCATGGTCTTGAAGAAAGAGGCCTATACAGAGTTCATCAATTTGAAAAGCAAGAAATGATAGTACTATGTAAAATGGAAGATGCTATGGATTGGTACAATAAAATGTGGAGTTATTCTGTAGAATTCTTTAGGAGTTTAGATATTCCAGTTAGAACGCTAGAATGTTGTTCAGGGGATTTAGCTGATTTAAAAGTTAAGTCATGTGATGTAGAGGCATGGAGCCCAAGACAACAAAAGTATTTTGAAGTTGGTTCTTGTTCAACTTTAGGTGATGCTCAAGCTAGAAGACTTGGCATTAGAGCAAAAGGTAAAAATGGTAATTACTTGGTAGCGACATTAAATAACCTCGTAGTTTCAATATGCACTCACATACAAGAGTGGTGGAAGT
>CAYZJZ010000146.1:0-3150 GCA_964478905.1 uncultured Eubacteriales bacterium | reverse complement strand
ACTTCAACTTTTGGTAAAAACATAGGGATAACCTCCTTCCAATTTAAAACCACTCAAGGATTTTATCGTCAAAAAGAAGTTATAACTTAATAAATACTTGCAAAAATTAGTTAAAAAGCTCAACAACATCAATGAACTCTTTTTTATTTTCTGTCGCTCGTTCGAGCTAATAATTAAAACTTAATTCTATCAGAAATATACTTCTCCAATTCATCAATCGGAATTCTAACTTGTTCCATAGAATCTCTATCTCTTACAGTAACACATTTATCATTTTCAGACTCAAAATCATAAGTAATACAGAACGGAGTACCAATTTCATCTTCCCTTCTATATCTCTTACCTATGCTACCGGCTTCATCGTATTCACACATAAACTTACCGGATAACTCCTCAAAAAGCTTAGTTGCCGGTTCGCTAAGTTTCTTAGAAAGCGGTAAAATAGCAGCCTTTATAGGAGCTAGAGCAGGATGTAAATGAAGAACCGTTCTTACATCTCCCTCAGCAATTTCCTGTTCTTCGTACGCATTACACAAAAACATCAAGAATAATCTATCAACACCAACAGCAGGTTCAACACAATATGGAACATATTTCTCGTTAGTTTCTTGGTCTAAGTAAGTTAAATCTTCCTTAGACGCTTCCATATGACGAGATAAATCATAATCAGTTCTATCAGCAATTCCCCAAAGTTCTCCCCAACCAAACGGGAATAAATACTCAATATCCGTTGTACCTTTACTGTAAAAAGAAAGTTCTTCTTTAGAATGTTCTCTCATTCTCAAATTTTCTTCCTTAGCTCCAAGAGAAACAAGCCATTTTTTACAATAATCTTTCCAATATTCGTACCACTCTAAATCAGTTCCCGGCTTACAGAAAAATTCAAGTTCCATTTGCTCAAACTCACGAGTTCTAAAAATAAAGTTACCGGGAGTAATTTCATTTCTAAATGAACGTCCCATTTGACCAATACCCATAGGCATCTTTCTTCTTGAACTTCTTAATACATTCTTAAAGTTAACAAACATACCTTGAGCAGTTTCAGGTCTTAAATAAACCTCAGACTTAGCATCTTCAGTAACTCCCATAAACGTCTTAAACATCAAGTTAAACTTTCTTATATCTGTAAAATCAGTCTTTCCACAATCCGGACAAGGAATTTTATTATCATTAATAAATTGTACCAATTGTTCATTAGTCCATCCATCTAATCCGGAAACAGGATTACCGTTTTTAAAAGCCCATTCTTCAATAAGCTTATCCGCTCTATGCCTTGTTTTACAAGCTTTACAGTCAATTAACGGATCACTGAATCCTCCAACATGTCCGGTAGTTACCCAAACTTGAGGATTCATAATAATAGCAGCATCAATTCCAACATTATACTTAGACTCACGAATGAATTTTTGCCACCACGCGTCTTTAATATTTTTCTTTAATTCGCTACCAAGCGGGCCATAATCCCAAGAATTAGCAAGTCCACCGTAAATTTCAGAACCCGGAAAAACAAAACCTCTATTTTTAGCTAACGCAACAAGTTTATCCATAGTTAATTCTGACATAACATAACTTCCTTTCAATTATAAATTTATCAAACAGATATTTAGATTAATCATCTAATGGACGCATTAATGGAAATAATATGCAATCCTTAATATTCTCTTGTTCCAAGAACAATTGAAGAAGTCTGTCAATTCCCATTCCCCAACCGGAGATAGGAGGCATACCATATTCCATAGCAAGTAAATAATCTTCTTCCTTAACCATAGCCTCATCATCACCATTAGCTCTACTTTGAGCCTGAATTTCTAATCTCTTTCTTTGTTCGATAGGATCAACCAACTCAGAATAAGCATTAACAATTTCAACACCATTTACAACAAGTTGGAATCTATCGGTAATATTCGGATTATCATCATTTGCACGAGCTAAAGGAGATAATTCTGTCGGATGACTAGTTAAGAATGTAGGGTTAATAATCTTAGGACGACTAACCTTTTTATAAAGTTGGTCAATAAGATTTCCCAGCCCAAGCTCCTCTAAATTATCTACTTCTAAAGTAATTCCACGAGCTTTAATTTCTTTTCTTAAATCATCAGCAGTCTTAAAGTTATCAATATCAATTCCACAGTCTCTTAAAATAGCATCCTTAAACGATACTTCTTCCCATTCCTTAGAAAAATCTATTTCAGTTCCATTAATAGAAATAGTAAGCGTTCCAAAAACTTCTTGAAGAATGTATGTAAACATTTCCTTCATTAATTTCATATTATCTCTGTAATTCCAATAAGCAGAATATCCTTCGATCATAGTAAAATCTTGAAGATGTGTTTTATCAATACCTTCGTTCCTAAAACATCTTGCAATTTCAAAAACATTGTTAAATCCACCAACAACAAGTCTCTTTAAATAAGTTTCCGGTGCAATTCTTAAATACATATCAATATCTAAAGCGTTATGGTGAGTAATAAAAGGACGAGCCAAAGCACCAGACGCTTTATTTAACAATATAGGAGTCTCAACTTCTAAGAATCCTTTATTTGTTAGGAATGCTCTAATAGCATTTAACATTCTTGTTCTTAAAATAAATCTCTTTTTTGTATCATTATTCATAATTAAATCTAAATAACGTTGTCTATAACAAGCTTCAATATCTACTAAGCCATGCCATTTTTCAGGTAATGGACGTAAACATTTACCCAAGAAAGTATATTCACTAACTCTTATAGTTTTTTCACCTGTTTGAGTAGTAAATACTTCTCCTTCAGCTCCTATAAAATCTCCAATATCTATATTTTCGAAGAAAAATTTATATTTTTCCTCTCCTAAAACATCCTTTTTAAGTGCAAGTTGTGTTCTACCTTCTAAGTCAGAAATATGTACAAAAGCAAGTTTACCCATTTTTCTAATGGAGAGTATTCTACCGGCAACTTTAACTCCTGTCACCCCGTCTTCTAAATTAATAACATCTTTTAATTCATGTGTTTTCTCATATCTCTCAGGATACGCTTTAACTGTTTTAGCTAAATTTTCAAGCTTAGCTTTTCTAAATTCAACTTGTTCATTATCCATAACATAACTCTCCTTCCAATTTAAAGTTTCAAGTTATTTTATCACAAAGCAAAAAAAACGTCAAATATACTAAATCTT
>CAYZJZ010000145.1:0-3194 GCA_964478905.1 uncultured Eubacteriales bacterium | reverse complement strand
TCTAAAAACAAATTAACGTTTACCGGAATTATTTTTTTCAGCTTTTATCAAGCTAATCATAAGCATTATACAGCCAACAACTATACATATATCCGCAAAATTAAATACCGGCCAAACCTTAAAATCTATAAAATCAATAACATATCCGCGCACTAATCTATCTATATAATTTCCAATTGCTCCACCAATTATAAAACTACCGGATATCCAACCAAAAGTAGTTAAATTCGACTTAATAAAGAAAATAACAATTAGCACAATAAAAATTGGAATAAGAACTTTTATTAAAGTATCATATTGTTTAAAAGCTCCCCAAGCTACCCCATAATTCTCAACATAAGTAAAAGATAAAATTTTATCTATCAAAACAGTTTCGGTTTTATGTAAATTCGTTTCAACAACCAATTTAGTAAATTGGTCAATTAAAACGGTTCCGAAACAAATCAATGCATACAATAAGTACATAGCCATTTTTCCTCCGAAAAACATTAAGAGGATACCTTAAACAGCTGGCATATCCGCTAATACAAAAACTGTACTCGGTATTTCCGTTTTTAATGTATCCTCTAAAAGATTAAATATCTAAATTTGTAACGTTGTGAGCATTTTGTTGAATAAACTCACGACGAGGCTCTACACTATCTCCCATTAATACAGAGAAAATCTTGTCCGCTTCAATAGCATCAGTAATAGAAACCTTAAGTAAAGTCCTGCTTTCAGGATTCATAGTAGTATCCCAAAGTTGCTCCGCATCCATTTCTCCAAGACCTTTATATCTTTGAATGTTATCAGCCTCTCCGCCGACTTCCTCCATAGCTTTAGTAAGATCTGCATCAGTATTACAATAAATATGAGTCTTACCCTTTGTAACTCTATATAGAGGCGGTTGAGCGATATAAACGTGTCCTTCTTCGATAAGAGGTCTCATATATCTAAAGAAGAAAGTTAAAAGTAAAGTTCTAATATGAGCACCATCAACATCGGCATCTGCCATCAATATGATTTTGTCATATCTTATCTTTGAAACATCAAATTCATTTCCGATTCCCGCACCAATTGCCAGTATAACCGGATGCATCTTATCATTATTAAAAACTTTATCAACTCTAGTTTTTTCAACATTAATCATTTTACCCCAAAGAGATAAAATAGCTTGGAAACGTCTATCTCTTCCTTGTTTTGCAGAACCACCGGCAGAATCTCCCTCGACTAAATAAAGTTCAGTTCTACCTGTATTTTTCTCAGAGCAATCCGCAAGTTTTCCAGGTAAAGACATAGACTCTAAAGCGCTCTTTCTCTTTACCAACTCACGAGCTTTTCTAGCAGCCTCTCTAGCTCTCGCAGAAGTCAAACATTCATTTAAAATAGCTTTTGAAACAGCAGGATTTTCTTCTAAGAAAGCTGAGAATTTTTCATTCATAACACCTTCTACAAGTCCTCTTATTTCACTATTTCCCAATTTAGTCTTAGTTTGACCTTCAAATTCAGGGTTAGTAAGCTTAACACTTATAATCGCAGAAAGTCCTTCTCTTACGTCGTCTCCCATTAAATTCTTATCAGAGTCTTTAAGTAAATTATACTTTCTAGCGTAATCATTTAACACTTTTGTAAGAGCAGTTTTAAAACCAACTAAATGAGTTCCACCCTCCATAGTATTAATATTATTGGCAAATGTAAATATATTCTCAGCATATCCGTCTGTATATTGCATAGAAATTTCAACATTAGCATCTTCACGCTCAGCATAAAAATACATAGGCTTTTCATGTAAAACAGTTTTTCCTTTATTTATATATTCTACAAACGAAATTATTCCGCCCTCGTAATGAAGGACTTTTTCATAAACCTTTCCTTCATCATCAACTTTTCTTTCATCCTTAACAATAATCTTTACTCCACGAGTTAAAAATGCAAGTTCACGCAAACGCTGAATTAATGTATCTGTAACAAAAACTGTATCTTCAAAAATCTCAGGATCCGGCTTAAAATGAACTCTTGTTCCAGTAATCTCAGTATCTCCTATAATCTCTAGCTTAGTTACAGGCTTACCTCTTTCATATCTTTGCTTATGAATTTTACCTTCTTTAAATACCTCAACTTCAACCCATTCAGATAAAGCATTAACAACAGACGCACCAACACCGTGTAGTCCTCCGGAAACTTTATAGCCGTCTCCGCCAAACTTTCCACCAGCGTGTAGAATTGTGTAAACAACTTCAACCGTAGGTATTCCCATCTTAGGATGAATTCCAACAGGTATACCACGTCCGTTATCCAAAACTGTAACAGAATTATCAGTATGAATGGTGACATTTATAGTATCACAAAAACCAGCTAACGCCTCGTCAATACTATTATCAACAATTTCATAAACTAAATGATGTAATCCGCGAAGAGACGTAGAACCGATATACATACCAGGTCTCTTTCTTACCGCTTCTAATCCTTCTAAAACTTGGATTTGAGACTCATCGTAATGATTTTTAGCATCTTTTGCAAATTCTTCACTCATTTTTTCTTCTTCAAAAATATCTTCACTCATTTAATTCATTCCTTTCTAAACCCTACACATCAAATTGATTTTCACCGGAGTTCTCCGACCTTTTTAATAATGTAACGGAAGATATATTAGTTAAATAAACTTTATCTTTACTGTCTACTTGAGACAACAAAGTTCCTCTAGTCCGTAAACGAGTTGTATTCGTTTTTGGTCTAATATTGTTTTTCTTTCTAATAATAACAAAAGTTTTTGGAATGTCCGAACAAATAGTTTCAACAATTCCGGCATCTTCTGCTTTTTTTAAGTATATTTGAGTATTCTTTGAAACACTCGCCGTGTCTAAATTACAAACAGCAACAATATCCTTCTGGTTTACATATACATCATTACCCAAATGCAAAAACATATTATTCCTCCATATGCCTTAAATTACACAGTTAGATAATATCATTTATGCGTTTAATAGTCAAACATTTTTACGGGTTATTTTTCAAAAATGTTTGACTATCCATTTGAACCAATCACAACAGTTAGTAGTCCTTCTTCTCTATTGTCAAAAATTACTTTGTAAATTTGAGCACTTTCATTTTTACTTTACCATTTTTTCGCTTTTGTCAACTACACATTTGGTCATCAATTTCAATCGAGTAGGGAGAATTTAAATTCTCCCTCTCACACCACCAGTACGTGCCGT
>CAYZJZ010000144.1:0-3204 GCA_964478905.1 uncultured Eubacteriales bacterium | reverse complement strand
CGTGGACGTTAGTCCACCTTTTTTACGTCTAATTTACTCTTTTCCAATGTCCCTATGAGAAATCTTTGCCCTATGTCCATTTTCCTGTAAGCGTTTAGTAATTTCCTCTGCCAAAACAACAGACCTATGCTTTCCACCGGTACAGCCAATACCGACAATAAGTTGTATTCTTCCTTCCTTAATATATTGAGGAATAACAAACTCAAGATAATCCATAATCTTATCTAGAAGAATAGAAGTCTCAGGAAAACCCATAACATAAGACTTTATTTTCTCATCCTTACCGGTAAACTCCCTTAATTCATCTACATGGTACGGATTAGGCAAAAATCTGGCATCAAAAACCAAATCAACATCATTTGGAACGCCATTTTTAAATCCAAAAGAAGTAACCCCAATAAACAATTCCTCAAAAATCTTTCCATATTCAAAAATATTAAGCAACGACTCACTAAGCTTTTTAGGCGTTAAATTAGAAGTATCAATAACATACTTAGCCCTCTTTTTTATAGCAGACAGCTTTTCCCTTTCTCTCTCAATTCCAACCTCAATTCTATCATTCGGAGCTAATGGATGACGTCTTCTTGTCGTTTTATATCTCTTTATTAACGTTTCATTAGAAGCATCCAAAAACAAAATCTCATATGTATACCCCGCATCTTCAATAGCTGCTAAAGCCGATGAAGTATTTTCAAACAACTTTCCTGCACGAATATCCATAACTATGGCAATATTCTCAATTTTATCCTCAGACATCTTACATATCTCTAAAAACTTAGGAATAATCATCGGTGGTAAATTATCCACACAAAAGAAATTCATATCCTCCAAAGTCTTAACAACCTGGCTTTTACCGGCCCCCGATACACCTGTAACAATAACAATTCTCATTCTCCGACCTCCTTTATCTCAGTCTCTAAATCAACACTATATCTTTCTTTAACCATAGCCTTAATGTACTCAATCAAATTTTTAACATCATTCGCCGTAGCATTATCAACATTAACAATAAAACCACAATGCTTTTCAGACACCTTAGCTCCTCCAACCGAAAAACCTTTAAGCCCAAGTTCCTCAATCATCCTCCCAACATAGTAGCCTTTAGGTCGCTTAAAAACACTACCAGCACTCGGCATATTAAGCGGTTGTTTATCAATTCTAGCCGACATACACTTTCTCATCTTATTCCAAATTTCATCCTTATTTCCCGGCTCCAAAAGAATTTTCGTCTTAATAATTATACCACAATTTTTACCCAAATTAAAAGCACTTTTCCTATAATCAAATTCGTGCATTTCCTTATCCATAATACATAAATTCAAATTCTCATCTAAATAAGTAGTCTCCAAAACCACATCACTCATACTGCCATCATACGCTCCCGCATTCATAAAAACAGCTCCGCCAATAGTCCCCGGAATACCAAACGCCCATTCAATACCGGTAAGCCCATTTTTTAACGCCTCTTGCGTAACAGCACTCAAACTCGCTCCGGCTCCGGCAGTAATCAAACTCCCATCACATATAATCTCCGAAAAAAAAGTTCCAAGCTTAATAACAATTCCCCTAATTCCATTATCCGAAACAAGTAAATTACTACCATTTCCAACAATCATAACAGGAACATCATTAGACTTTGCAAACCTTAGAGTCATCTCCAAATCCTCATAAGAATTAGCAATCAAAAAGCAATCAGCATTTCCTCCAATCTTAAAAGTAGTATGCTTTTTCATAGGCTCATCAAAAAACAATTTAGACTCTTTAGACAAAATTTCACTCAATTCGTTATACAAAATTATCTCTCCTCAAATACAAAACTTATAACAATTATATTACTCAATACCAAAAATAACATCTCACGTCCAAAATTATTTTTTAGCTTTCGTAATTTTTGTACCGGTATAATACCAAGTCAAAATCTCCTCATAATCAAATCCAGCTTTTGCCATACCAATAGCTCCATTTTGGCTCATTCCAACACCATGTCCCCAACCTTTACCCGAAATCGTGTACTCTGTTGGAATACGCGAATAAGTCTTAACACCATCTTTTCCAATAACCGTAACCTCATCCAAATTACTCGAAATTTTCTTTGCACCATTACTTGTTGCAACCTTAAATTCAACAATAGACTTCGTATCAGTTTCTTCCGCCAAATTATACGCCGTCACAGCATTATCCGGAATAACATCATAAAACTGACTCCTAACCTCACTAGTACCAAAGATACTTCTCGTAGTCTCCTTAGTCACAGAATAAGAATCTTTAGTTCCAACAAACTCAAGCTCCAAAACACCATTACTGTCCGACTTCTTATTAGTATTTAAACCAATTATATCTCCAATCTTTATAGATTTTTTATTCAAAATTTCCTTCAACTTATTAGCTGTAAAAGTAACAGACCAATTTGAATAAGTTAAATTATCCGGCTGGTACTTATCCTCAACAGCCACCAAATAAGGATATGCAGTTAACCACACATTCTCAGAATTCTCAGTCCAACCGCCACTCGTAGAAAAATAATATGTAGTAATAGGTTCTCCATTATATGTAACTATTCTTCTCTTAGTAGCATCAACCGCCTTAGTAGTATCCTCACATTCAGCCGATACCCCACCATACGATTGATCCGCAGTAGTATTTGTCATATCAAACTTCCATTTCTCATACTTACCTAAAGTCTTACAAGTATAAGTACGAGCAGCAACAGCCTGAGCCTTTAGAGCTTCAATAGGATGTCCTGTCGCAATTTCCCTAGGCACAACCCCATACAAATATTCCTCAATCCCCAATACATTAATAACAGTAATATCACTATCAGAAAATCTATAAATAACAAAATTTCCTCTATATTCCTTACCATTAAAAGAAATAAACTCGTCATCATCAACCGGCGTAACTAAAACGCCATCATCTTCATCAACTGTACAAGTCTTAGTTTTAGAAGAACTGCTAACAGCTAGTTTATTATTTCCGCTTTTAGAAAAAGTAACCTCACCAATTAACTTACCAACACCATCAACTTTAATCCCAGACGGAGCAGCTAAAGTAAAAGAAGATAACGCATTACTCCCGTAACTAAGCCCAATTCTAACCTCTTTCGGCATACTATATGCAAAAGCTATATTAATCATACAACACAATGAAAAAAACATACACACAATAAACTTTCTCATCAGCTCATCTCCCTTAAACCACCTATAC
>CAYZJZ010000143.1:0-3215 GCA_964478905.1 uncultured Eubacteriales bacterium | reverse complement strand
TATATATTGAAAAATGAGGAGTGATATTATGAATCCATGGCATGATTTCGACCCAAAGAGGTTGAGTCCGGAAAGTTTTATAGCAATTATTGAAATACCAAAGGGAAGTAAGAAGAAGTACGAATTAGATAAGCAAACGGGTTTATTAATTCTTGATAGAATTTTATATACTTCTACTCATTATCCCGCAAATTATGGCTTTATACCGCGTACATATTCTGATGATAAAGATCCGCTTGATGTATTGGTTTTATGCCAAGAAAGTTTAGATCCTTTAACTATGGTAAGATGTTATCCTATCGGAGTTATAAAGATGGAAGATAATAATGAAAGCGATGAAAAGATTATCGCTATTCCTGAAAAAGATCCTTCTTGGTCTGGATATAGAGATTTAAATAGTTTACCTAATCATATGTTTGAAGAAATTTCCCATTTCTTCGAAGTTTATAAGACTTTAGAGCATAAACATACTGCTGTAAAAGAAGTTTTAGGTAGAGAAGATGCAATAAAGATTATAAAGGAAGCTTTAGCTAGATATGATGACTGCTTTGAAAACGGAAAGCTTAAGGTGAAGAAAGATGACAAGTAAAGAAAGAGCGTATTTTAGAAGTATGGCTAATACTTTACAACCTATTTTCCAAATCGGGAAAAATGGCGTTTCTGATAATACAATAAAGCAACTAGATGATGCGCTTCAAGCTAGAGAATTGATTAAAATTACTATTTTAGAAACTGCCGGCGAAAATGCAAAGTCTCTTGCGCAAGAAGTAGCAAGTCGATTAGGTGCTGAAGTTATTCAGGTTATCGGCAGTAAATTTGTTATATATCGTAAGTCTAATAAAAATAATTGATTTTTAAGGCGGGATAATATGAATATAATTGATGGTAAGGTTATTTCTACTGAAATTCAGGAGGAGATTAAACGTGAGGTTGAGCTTTTGGATAAAAAGCCCGGTCTCGCGGTTATTTTGGTTGGAGAAGATCCTGCATCTAAGGTTTATGTTAATAATAAAGAGAAAATGTGTAAAAAACTCGGAATTAACAGTTTTATGTATAAACTTTCAGAGGATACATCTGAGAGTGAGTTAATTGAGCTAATTGAAAAACTAAATAATGATAATGATGTTAACGGTATACTTTTACAGCATCCTGTTCCGAGTCAAATAAATGAAATGAATGCTTTTTGCGCTATTTCTCCGGATAAAGATGTTGATGGTTTTAATATTGTTAACAGGGGAAGATTAGCTGTTGGAGAAGATGCTTTTGTTGCGTGTACTCCGCTTGGAATTGTTTATATGATTAAACATGAAGGGATAGATATTACCGGCAAGCATTGTGTTATAATAGGGCGAAGTAATATTGTTGGAAAACCGCTTTATGAGCTTATGCTAAAGGAAAATGCGACGGTTACTGTGTGCCATTCTAAGACTAAGGGACTTAAGGAGATTTGTAGGACTGCCGATATTTTAGTTGCAGCTATTGGCAAGCCGAAGTTTGTTACAGAGGATATGGTTAAGGACGGAGCGGTTGTTATAGATGTTGGAATAAATAGAATTGATGGAAAATTAATTGGTGATGTTGATTTTGATAATGTTTCTAAAAAAGCCTCGCACATTACGCCTGTTCCGGGTGGAGTTGGACCGATGACGATAGCTATGCTTATGAAGAATATTATGAAATCGTATGGGAAAAGATAATGTGTGTGATAGTAAAAAATATATAGTTAGGAGGAGAAAGTAATGGAAAACAAAACGACGTTAGTAGTAATGGCGGCAGGTATGGGAAGTAGGTTTGGAGGTCTTAAACAAATTACTCCACTTGGACCAAACGGAGAGATTATTGTTGATTTCTCAGCTTATGATGCTGTGGAAGCCGGCTTTTCAAAGGTAGTTTTTATAATTAAAAAGGCTATTGAGAAAGATTTTAGAGAAGTTGCCGGAAAAAGAATTGAGAAAATGACTGATGTAGATTATGTTTTTCAAGAAATGGATAAATTGCCGGCTGGATTTACTGTTCCGGAAGGAAGGGAAAAACCTTGGGGAACAGGACATGCGATTTTATGTGCAAAAGATGCGATTTCTACTCCATTTGCTGTTGTAAATGCTGATGATTATTATGGAAAAATGGCGTACAAAGTTATACATGATTATTTAGTTAAGAATGATGAAATGTGTATGGCTGGATTTAAGCTTGGAAATACGCTTAGTGAGAATGGTACTGTTACTCGTGGCGTTTGTGAGACTAAGGACGGATATTTAACTTCTGTTGTTGAGAATTTTAATTTGGATAAGAATAGCGGAATTCCGCTTGATACTACTGTTTCTATGAATATGTGGGGATTTAACAGGAGCATATTTGATGCTTTGGAAAGACGTTTTGGTACATTTTTAAGTAATATGAGTAATCCATTAAAGGATGAATTTTTACTTCCGACTATTGTTGATGATATGATTAAAAATGAGGGCGCTAAAGTTAGGGTTTTAACTACTGATGATAAGTGGTATGGAGTTACTTATAAAGAGGATGCAGAACCGGTAAGAGCAGCTATAAGTGCGCTAGTTGAAAAGGGATTATATAATAATTTATAATTTTATGTTGGAAATATTACTGGAGATATAGCGTTATAAGTATACTTAACGATTAAGGAGAACTAAAGATGACTGAGAGAGAAAAAATGTTGGCTGGGGAATTATATTTTGCCGGTGGAGATCCTGAGCTGAAAAAACAAATAAGATATGCTCAGAAATTATGCGGTATATATAATAATATTTCTCCGTACAACAAGAAGAAAAAGAAGAGAGTTTTAAAAAAGTTACTCGGGAAAACTGGGGAAAGGTTTTCCATAGAACCTAATTTCTTTTGCGATTATGGTTACAATATAGAGCTTGGCGAAGATTTTTATATGAATCATAATTGTGTTATTTTGGATTGTGCGAAGGTTACTTTTGGGAAAAATGTGTTTGTTGCTCCTAATTGTGGTTTCTATACTGCTGGACATCCTTTAGATGTTGAGCAAAGAAATAAAAGTATGGAGTTTGCGAAGCCTATAACTGTTGGAGATAATGTTTGGATTGGCGGTAATGTTGTTGTTTTACCCGGAGTTACGATTGGCTCTAATACTGTGATTGGTGCCGGGAGTGTTGTGACTAAAGATATTCCTTCTAATGTTGTGGCTGTTGGAAATCCATGTAAGGTTATGAAGGTTCTTGAATGAG
>CAYZJZ010000142.1:0-3245 GCA_964478905.1 uncultured Eubacteriales bacterium | reverse complement strand
TTTTAAAAACTATTGACTTTGCGAACAAATGTTTATAAAATTACTTTGATGTCAATGATGAAATTTGGTTTGTTTTTTGTTAAAATAGACTTGAAAATTATTTGATATGAAAGGTAAAGTTTATGGATAAACATTGGAATAGATTAGATAATGCGGCGAAGATATTTCCGGCTTCTACGAATAAAAGGGATACAAAAGTTTTTAGATTTGCGTGTGAATTAGTGGAAGATGTAGACAGTATTATTTTACAAAAGGCTTTAGATGAGACTGTTGCTAGATTTCCTAATTTTTGCTCGGTTATGAAAAAAGGGGCGTTTTGGTATTACTTAGAAGAAAGTTCCCTAAAACCTGTTGTGCGTGAAGAATATAAGCGTCCTTGCGGAGCTATATATGATAGAGATGTAAAAAAATTATTGTTTGAAGTTACATATTTTAGAAAACGTATAAATTTAGAAGTTTATCATACATTGACTGACGGAACAGGAGCTTTACAATTTTTAAAAACTTTAGTTGTGAATTATGTTGTATTAAAACATAATAAAAAGTTTAATGGTAAATTTTTTGAAACGGATTATGATGCGTCTAAATTTCAAAGAAGTGCGGATAGCTTTGAAAAGTATTACGATAAATCTGCCGGCAAAACCGGTAAATTAAAGCGAGCTTATAAGTTAAAAGGAGAGAAAATTGATTATAATTCGTTAAAAATTATTGAAGGCGTAATTCCTCTAGATAAAGCGATAGATAAAGCTCATGAATATAAATGTAGTTTGACTGCGTTAGTTGGTGGAATTTTGGTAAAAGCTATATATGATGAAATGAATTTTTGTGACAGGAAAAAGTCTATTAATTTAGATGTGCCGGTAAATTTAAGAAAATATTTTGAGTCGGCGTCTTCACGTAATTTTTTTGCTGTGATGAATTTTGAGTATAAGGGTATGAGTGAATTAAAAGATTTTATTGATTATACTAATTTAGAACTTAAAAAGGAGCTTACCCAAGAAAAACTAAAAAATAGAATGAATGCATTAATTGCAATGGAAAAAAATGTTGGGATAAAATTTGTGCCGTTGTTTATTAAAAATATAGTCTTGAATTTATCCGTTAAAGTGGCGGAATTGGGCGAAACTACGTCGCTTTCTAATGTTGGAGCGATAAATATGCCTAAAGAAGTAGAAAAGTACATAAAGATGTTTGATATGATGGTGAGTACGTCTGGACTTCAGGCGTGTATGTGTTCGTATAAAAATAATTTGGTGCTGACTTTTTCTTCGGTATTTAAAAATACAGAAATTCAAAAGCGTGTATTTAGGACTTTAGCGGATATTGGACTTGACGTTACAATAGAAGCGAATGAAATTAATGAGGAGATGTGAGAATGTGAGATATTGCTCAAAGTGTAAGGTAAATGTTAGGGGAAATACGGATTTATGCCCCATATGCCAAAGTAAAACTTTGAAAGTAAATGAGGAAGAAGAATGTAGTTTCCCTAAAATAGAGAGTTTTTCTAAGGATAAATTTATTTATAAATTACTTGGAATTATTTCAACTGCTATTATATTAATTGTATTAGTTATTAATTTTATTTTTAGAACTACAGGCTTTTGGTCTGTATATGTAGTTGCAGGTATTATTACTGCTTGGCTTGTTGCGATGATACCTATATTGAAGAAAAGAAATGTTTTAAAGTCAGTGTTTTTTGGAACATTAATTCTGATTTTTGTATCTTTTTTATGGGATTTTACTACCGGTATGAATTTGTGGTCTTTTAATTTCGTTATTCCGTTAGCTATAACTTTTGCTACGGTTAGTACATTTGTGCTTACAAAAGCTTTAAAACTTAGCTCGGAAGAATATAGTGTATATTTATGTTGTTGGGCGTTAATTAATTTATTACTTGTAATTTCTTTTATTTTCTTTACTACAATAAAATTTCCAACAATAATTTGTTTCGGAGTTAATTTGCTTATTTGGCTTATTGCTATGATAATTGACGGTAAAAAAATTGTGTACGATGTTAGAAAAAGAATACATATTTAAGGAGGAGAAAAAATGGAAGTGTACATAGGACTTGGTGTAATAACAATTTTACTTATTATTGTAATTTTAGTTGCAATGAAAATGTTAGGGGATATGCTTACTAATTCTCAAAGACAAGCCAGTGAATTACAAGATAAGCGACTTAGCGAATTAAATGAACAAATTACTTTGAGGAATGATACCTTACAAAAGACTGTAAGTGATATGATGTTACAAGTGAATAAGCAATTATCTGCTATTCAAGAGAACAATAATAAAAAGCTTGATGAAATGCGTGCAACGGTTGACGAAAAGTTACAAAAGACGCTTGAAGATAAGATTTCTCAATCTTTTAAGCTTGTTAGTGAGCGATTAGAGCAGGTTTACAAAGGACTTGGAGAGATGCAAAATTTAGCTACCGGTGTTGGTGATTTAAAGAAGGTTTTGACTAACGTTAAGACTAGAGGAATTTTGGGTGAAATTCAGCTTGGTGCGATTTTGGAACAAATTTTATCACCTGATCAATATGAAACTAATGCGTATGTCGTACCGGGTTCGAGTAATGTTGTAGAGTTTGCGGTAAAGTTGCCAGGAGACGAAGACGGTGTTGTTTATCTTCCAATAGATTCTAAATTCCCAGGAGATGCTTATGCTAATTTGCTTGATGCTTATGATACCGGAAACCAAAATGAAATAGAGATTAGGGGGAAAGAACTGGTTAAGGTTATAAAATCATGTGCTAAGGATATAAAAGATAAGTACTTAGCTCCTCCGTATACGACTGATTTCGGAATAATGTTTTTGCCGTTTGAAGGCCTTTATGCTGAAATTGTAAGACGTGGATTAATTGAAGAATTACAAGATAAATACAAAGTTGTTATTGCAGGGCCTACTACAATGGCAGCTTTACTTAATAGCTTGCAAATGGGATTTAAAACTTTAGCAATTCAAAAGAGGACTAGCGAAGTTTGGAGAGTGCTTGGAGCGGTTAAAACTGAATTTGATACATTTGCGAGTGTGTTAAATGATACAAGGAAAAGATTAGAACAGGCAAATGATAGCTTGGACAAATTGGTTGGCGTTAGAACTAGACAAATCCAAAGAAAGTTAAGTTCAGTTACGAGCTTGAATGATGCTGAATCTAAATTGTTATTAGATGATGGAGAAGAATAGTAACAAAAAAACATAATTTTTCTTTGCAAAAACTAGACTTTTAAATAACTTTGTTA
>CAYZJZ010000141.1:0-3263 GCA_964478905.1 uncultured Eubacteriales bacterium | reverse complement strand
TCTTTCGAGCTGGATTTTTTGTTAAGGCGTCACTATTTTAGGACAGCCTCTTCAACTTTCAGTATATCGTAGTAACTCTCTAAAGTAGAAGTAAATAATGTCTTTCCAAACTTTCTGGGTCTTAAAAACATTATTCTTTTATTTGGATAGTCTTCAAGTTTTTCTATATATTTAGTTTTGTCTACATAGTAGTAGTTATCTGTTATTAATTCTTCTAAATTACTTATTCCACTAGGTAATTTTTTCATTCTCTCACTCTCCCATATACTATTGTATACCAAACAGAAATTTTTTACAATTAGTTTATTTGTTAATTTATAGACAATTTCCTAATTATGTTTTGATTTAACAAGAACAAAAGGAACGGCACAAAAGCTATCCGTAAACACATTTACTAGAACAGGCTATACATTCGACGACTGGAGAGAAAGTAATGGAACATAAAATTCTTTCTGTGTTAGAATAAATATAACATAGCACTAACTTTGACCCACTTAAGTTGATTTTATTTTTAAATTATTGTATAATGATTATGGCTAGAATATAGAATTTTAAGGAGGTAATTCACTATATGTATAAGATTAGTGCAATAATTCCGATTTATAACGATGAGAAGTATTTGGCGAATTGCATAGAACACGTTATTAATCAAACGATTGGTTTTGAAAACATTCAACTGATTTTGATTGATGATAATTCTAAAGATAAAAGTTATGAGATAGCTAAGTCATATAAAGATAAATACGATAATATATTGTTAGAGAAGTTGACTACTAACAGTGGGTCGGGAGGAAAGCCTAGAAATGTTGGTATAGATATGGCTGAAGGAAAGTATTTGATGTTTTCTGATGCTGACGATTTCTTTGACGAAAAAGCGTTTGAGGTTATGTATAACGCGATAGAAGAAAAAAAGGCTGATTTTATAATTTCTAATTGGCAATATGCGTCTGAGGACGGGACTCCTTGGGAAAAGCCTGTTTTTGATAATGAAAGATTTAATAATTTTAAGCTTGATATAAATGATTATGATAATTCTTTTTATGTAATGAATTCGTCTATGTGTAACAAAATATTTAACAGAGAATTTATTGAGAAGAATAAGATTAGGTGTTTAGAAGATGTTCCGGGAGAAGATACATATTTTTCTATGTCGGCGTTCTTGAATGCTGAAAATGTTTATTATATAAAAGATATAATTTATTATTATAGACAAAGAAATACTTCGTATAAGACTGCGTCTGTGTCTTGGAATTGTTCTAAGGACTTTTTTATGGGAATGAATGTTGCTTATAAAAAGACTTACGAGAAATTTGTTGAGAAAAATCAAGTCCAATTTTACAGATTTTTGTATGCTAGAAATATGACTTATTTGCTTTATAGATTTATTGACTCTGGTAAATTAACTAATGAGGATAAGATAGAGTTGCTTGGGGAGATGAGATGGTTCTTTAAGCTAAGTTATACTCTAAAAGTACCGGCGTGCCAAAAGTCGCTTATGATTTTGATTAAGAAAATCGTTGATGGTGATTTTGTGGAAGCTATTAATATTTGTAAAATTATAAAAGAAATTAGAGAATATATGCCGGTTGATATACGTCATAAGATGTCAAAGCCTTATGAGGAAATGTACAAAGAGATATTAAAAACACAGTTTTAATAATTAAATATAATATTATAAAGGGTGTAGAGTATTTATGAGTAAGCTACTTGTTAGCGATTATGATGGAACGTTTTTCGTAAATAAATCTGATATGCGAAAAAATATTTATGATGTAAGTAAATTTAGAGAGGAAGGAAATTTATTTGCTTTTGCAACCGGTAATAATTATGAGCATTTTATAAAAGTTGTCGAGGAAAATAAGATAGAGTATGATTATTTATTACTTGATCACGGAAGTGTAATTATCAATAGAGATAGGGAGTTAATTCATAGTTGTTATATTAATGAAAGTACGGTTATTGATATAATTTCGACTTTGGATTCTATGGAGTTAAAATATACTCTTTGTAGTATATGGAAAGCTGATTGTGATACCACTTCCGGTGTTACTAAAATTTCTGTTGATATAAAAGAGTTGAAGGATGCTAAAAAAATTACTAAGTATATAAATGAGCGATACGGGGAGTATGTGACTGCGTATACTATGATTTTTGACAATATAAATATGGTTGAAGTTATATCTTCTAAGACGGATAAAGAAAAGGCAATAGAGATTTTGGCTAGGAAATTAAAAATTGCGAATGAAGATATTTATACAATTGGTAACGGATATAATGATATTGAGATGATAGAGGAATTTAACGGTTATTGTATGGAAAATTCAGTTGAAGAATTGCTTGAAGAGTGTCCGAATGAAGTTGCGTCTGTTAGCGAATTGGTGGAGAAGCTTTTGTAGTTGGAGGTTTTTTTATAATGTTTAATGCAATTGATGCTAAGAATAAGACTGTTGAATGGATAAGAGATTTTTTTGAGAATAATGGTAAAGATTGTAACGCGATTGTTGGAATTTCTGGGGGGAAGGATAGTTCTATTGTTGCTGCTTTATGTGTTGAGGCGTTAGGAAAAGATAGAGTTATTGGTGTTTTGATGCCTTATGGAGAACAAAGTGATATAGATTCGGCTAGACTTTTGGTAAATCACTTGGGAATAAAAAATTATACTATTAATATTAAAGATGCGGTAAATGGTATTTTGGGGAATATGCCGAGTAATTTTGAGACAAGCTATCAAACTAAGGCTAATGTTCAACCTAGAGTAAGAATGGCGACATTATACGCTGTTGGTCAAAGTAATAATGGTAGAGTTGCTAATACTTGTAATATGTCGGAAGACTGGGTCGGTTATTCTACCAGATATGGGGACTCAGTTGGAGATTTTAGCCCAATTTCGGATTTTACTGTTACTGAGCTAAAGCAAATAGGTCAAGCGTTAAAGTTGCCGGAGGAGCTTGTTAATAAAGTTCCGATTGATGGGCTGTGCGGAAAAACTGATGAGGAAAACTTGGGATTTTCGTATGAGGTGTTGGATAGATATATTCGTACAGGAATTTGTAAAGATGAGAATGTAAAAAGAAAGATAGACGATATGCATGAGAGAAATAAGTTTAAGTTGGAGCTTATGCCGAGTTTTAAATATGAGTATGATTTTGATAAATTTTAATTGAGAAGTGTAAAATTAAGAAAAAATTGAATATACAAGTGAAAAAATAAAACTGCTATTATAGCAGTTTTATCATTTCTTGTTTATATTTTTCTAATTTTTC
>CAYZJZ010000140.1:0-3264 GCA_964478905.1 uncultured Eubacteriales bacterium | reverse complement strand
TCTTTTCATAGGAAGGGTTTGTGAAGTTTACACAAACTTTCCTACGTACTCATTTATTCTCTACTCGATTTCTCTAATCATTTCACATAAATTTGAGAATCTATCTATTTTGTTTAAGTTTTTAACCATATACTCGATACTTGACATATTGCCGACAAATACCAACATTTCTTTTGCACGTGTCATTGCTGTATAAAGTAAATTCCTTGTCATAAGCCTTTGACCGCCCATAAATACAGGTATAACTACGATAGGGAATTCACTACCTTGACTTTTATGAACGGTAGTAGCAAAGGCATGGTCTAATTCTTCCATTTGGACACTATCGTATTCAACTTCTTTTCCGTCGTCGAAAACAACTCTAATCATTTCACCTTCGCTATCAACTGCAGTAATTCGCCCAATATCGCCGTTAAAAACGCCATTTCCACGATCTTTACCGTTTATCCATTCTAAATCGTAATTGTTTTTTATTTGCATAACTTTATCGGTTACTCTAAAAATTCTATCTCCTAGAGCTATTTGCTTTTTGTAAGAAGCATAAGGATTAAGTACTTTTTGCAATTCTTTATTTAAATTGTTTGCACCAAGTACACCTTTTCTCATAGGTGTAATAACTTGGATATCGTCTATCGCATTACATTCCTTAAAGTTAGGTAGTCTTTCAGATACCAAATTAACAACTTTCTTTATGATTTCGTCAGAATTTCTTGCATTTACCAAAAAACTATCTGTGTTTTCTTTGTTGAATATAGGTAAATTCCCTGAATTTATGCTATGTGCATTAACAACAATCATACTTTCTCCGGCTTGCCTGAAAATTTTTGTTAAAGCGAATGTATTTATTTTACCGGAATCAATAAGGTCTTTTAAGACATTACCGGGGCCGACAGAAGGAAGCTGATCAGCATCTCCGACTAAAATTAAAGTAGTCGTAAGTGAAACTGCTTTTAATAAATTGCTCATTAAAATAGCATCTAGCATTGAAACTTCGTCAACAATAACAACGTCAGCTTCGATCGGTGTTACATCTATTTCAGCTAAGGCGTTTCGGTCATCATCATCTATATGTTTTATTTCAAGTAATCTATGAATAGTTTTAGCATCAATTCCGGATGTCTCACTAAGCCGTTTTGCAGCACGTCCGGTTGGCGCACAAAGCACGATTTTCGCATCAAAGCTTTCTAGCGTTTTTATAATAGACTTTACAATTGTTGTTTTACCTGTTCCCGGTCCACCGGTTATAATGGAAACTTGGGAACTTAGCACGCCTTTTACACATTCTAACTGTTCATCAGTTAATGTAATTCCGTTTTCTAATGTATTTGCGTACTCTGTAACGTTAAACTTGGAATTTATTTCTGTCATTTGAGTAAGTTTTAATGCAATATTTCTTTCAGCATTAAATAATGAAGAAAGATAAATTTTATCGTTATTGTAGATACGAACTTTTCCATCAATAGCTAATTTAGCAATAGCCGAATCTATTGCATCAGGTTCTACTGACAAAAATTCGGTTAAATATTCAAGTATATTATTACGCGGTAAATTAGTATGCCCTTCAAAAGAAGCTAAAGATAAAACATACTTTATTCCAGCGCAAATTCTTGTTTCGTTATTATCATCAATTCCTACATTCCTAGCAACTTGATCGGCCACCTTAAACGAAATACCGTTACATACATCAAGTAAAACATAAGGATTAGATTTAACTGTGTCTAACGAATTAGTACCAAACGCTTTGTATATTTTTACGGCATTTTTGTTACCAATTCCGTAATTTCCAAGAAAGGAAATAAGCTTCCATAAATCCCATTGCTCGTTTAATGTGCTACTCATTAGAAGGGCTTTTTCCATATTTATTCCACGCACTTCCGTAAGCCTTTCAGGAGTATTTTTAATAACTTCAATTGTGTTTTCTCCAAACTTTGTAACAAGCTTTCTTGCAGTAACAAGTCCTACTCCTTTTATAATTCCGGAAGCAAGGTATTTTTCTATTGCCGGAATACCTTCCGGCAAAAATTTTTCAAAAGTTTCCGCTTTTAATTGTTTCCCATAGTCCGGATGGTTCGTCCAATTACCGGTTACCTTTATTTCTTCTCCAACTTGGATATAGGGTAAAAAGCCAACTACCGTAATTTCTTCTTCATCGTTGGTTAATATGTTGCATATTGTATAACCGTTTGTTTCGTTTTTATATATAATTTCAATTATTTCTCCACGCAATTCTACCATTTATTAATCCTCACTTTACAGCTCAATTCTATCACACAATTTCTGGCTGTTCAACAAAAAAATATGTAATTATACACAGTTAGAAATTGATTTGACTTTTTGTATGTTGCTTAAACTAATGATATTATCATTTGGGAATTTGAACAACAAGTCACATAACATATAAAAAATAAAAATTTGACAATAATCCGCAAATATGGTAAACTAACAAACTAGGAGAGTGATTTTTATTTTAATACGAAAAATAGCAATTCCCGTAGTTTTAGTCGTAGCATGGGTTGGAACAGGTTTTTTTGCAAGTGTGATGATTAAGAAAAATGATGAAACACAAGTAAAAGTAATGCAAGAATTAGCAATGAAACAAAAAGAAGAAATTGAGAAAAAAGCTTTGGAGAAGGTAGAAGAAGTCCAAAGTGATACGGCTGTCACAAGAGATTCTGTTACTTCAAGAAGCGGTAGTCGTAGAGAAGAAGCTCCTACTGTTTATTATGATGAAGTTGGAGTAAATGTTGCTGAGGATGAAATTGAAATTTTAGAGAGGATTGTTCAAGCTGAAGCCGGAGGTAGTGGGTATGATGGAATGTTAGCTGTTGCGAATGTTGTATTAAACCGTGTAAAAAGTGATAGATTTCCTAATACTGTTACTGAGGTAGTATTTGCTAACAGACAATTTACGCCGATAAGTGATGGAAGATACTATACTGTTAAGGTTAGTGAGACTGCGAAACAAGTTATAGAAGATGCGCTAAATGGTGCAAGATTAATTGGCGAAGATGCGCTATACTTTTGTACTCCTACGGCGAGTGGAAAAGGCTGGTTTGAAAGAGCTCTTAGGAAGATAGATTATATTGCTCCGCATAATTTTTACGGATACAAATTAGAAGAAGAATAAAAACATTAAAGCTATAAATTTAATTTGTAGTTTAAACTTACTTAGAAAAAGCGGGTCTAAAATCGACTCGCTTTTTTTGGTTGTATAGGTTTACAATAGATATGTCACAGTAAAAATAAAAAAAGGAAATACCAAAG
>CAYZJZ010000139.1:0-3270 GCA_964478905.1 uncultured Eubacteriales bacterium | reverse complement strand
AGCCATACATAGAAAAACAAGAGAAAACTGATGAATACGGCGTTGCTACAATTAGTATAGATTTACATAATCATTCGTATACAGTAAAAACAACAGGTGAGGCAATAAGAATATAAAAAATAGATGATATAATAAGGAATAGCTTAATTTTATGCATTAGTAATGCAATTAGAAATAATTTTTAGTAACATTATATCGTTTTTATTCAAAAGTTAAATTTGTGAGTTTTGCATAAAAAGGGAATAAGTTTGATTAAGTTATATATAACGGTATTCCAAAATTAGCACGAGGAGCCAAACTCAATACGAGTTTGGCTCCTCTCAACTTTCGTGGCGTTGCATTACGGTTGCATTATTTTTTAAAACAAAAAAGGCCTGCAATCGGCTGTACAACCAACTCACAGGACTTCTTTAACTTGGTCGAGGTGACAGGGATCGAACCTGCGGCCCCATGGTCCCAAACCACGTGCGCTACCAGCTGCGCTACACCTCGATGACTTAATATACTATATCATTCACACCTTGAAAAGTCAATACATTTGGCAAATTTTTTTAAATAATTTCCTGTATTATTGACTGAAAGATGAAAAAGTAGTAAAAATAATATGGGTGAAGACCCAATAGAGAATTAGCAAATTTTTATATAGAAAGGAAGTTTGTTATGAAACAATATTTAGAAATTGAAAGTGTATTTGCAAGAGAAATTTTAGACTCAAGAGGAAATCCGACTGTTGAAGTTGAGGTTATCGTTGAAGGCGGAATTATGGGTAGAGCTGCTGTTCCGTCCGGTGCATCAACAGGTGCTTTTGAAGCTGTTGAATTAAGAGATAACGATAAGACTAGATATTTAGGAAAGGGCGTTGAGAACGCTGTTGATAATGTTAATACAATTATTGCTCCTGAAATTGAAGGAATGAATGTATTAGACCAAGTTGAAATTGATGAAACTATGATTGCTTTAGACGGAACACCTAATAAAGGTAAATTAGGTGCTAACGCTATTTTAGGTGTGTCTATGGCTTGTGCACACGCTGCTGCTGAAGCTTTAGGAATGTCTTTATACCAATATATCGGTGGAGTTAATGCTAAGACATTACCTGTACCTATGATGAATATCTTAAATGGTGGTAAACACGCCGATAATAACGTAAATATTCAAGAATTTATGATTATGCCTGTTGGGGCTGATTCTTGGAGAGAAGCTCTTCGTATGTGTGCTGAAGTATTCCATAACTTAAAGAAAGTATTAAAAGGAAAAGGTTACAATACAGCTGTCGGAGATGAAGGTGGATTTGCTCCAAATCTTCAAAAAGACGAAGAAGCTTTAGAAGTAATTGTTGAAGCTATTAAAGCTGCCGGATATAAACCGGGAGATGAATTTAAAATTGCAATTGATGCTGCTGCTACTGAAATGTATGATGAAGCTAAAGCAAAGGGCAAAGAAGGATGCTACTATTTCTGGAAGACTGACATTATGAAGACTAAAGAAGAAATGGTTGAATTTTGGGCTGAACTTGCTGAGAAATATCCTATTATTTCATTAGAAGACGGTCTTGCTGAAGAAGACTGGGAAGGCTGGAAACTACTTACTGATAAGCTAGGAAAGAAAATTCAATTAGTTGGTGATGATTTATTCGTTACAAATACAGAAAGATTAAAGAAAGGTATTGATTTAGGAGTTGCTAACTCGATTTTAATTAAAGTTAACCAAATCGGTACTTTAACTGAAACTTTAGATGCTATCCAAATGGCTAACCGTGCTGGCTACACTGCTGTTGTATCTCATCGTTCTGGTGAAACAGAAGATGTTACAATTGCTGACTTAGTTGTTGCTATGAACGCCGGACAGATTAAGACAGGTGCGCCTTCAAGAACAGATAGAGTTGCAAAATACAATCAATTACTTAGAATTGAAGAAGAACTTGGAAATATTTCTGAATATCTTGGACATGAAGCTTTCTTTAACTTAAAATAAGTTAAAGCATAGGTTTTAAAAAGGGACTGTAAAAGACTTGTAAAATTTATAAGGCATATACTTTACAAAAACGTTTTTTGTAAAGTATAATGCTTTATATTGGCGACAAACGAGTTTTTGCAGTCTCTTTTTGCATAATAATCTAAATAATTAATTAAAATAAGCCGATAACGTTTATGTTACAAGATTAATGGAGGTAGGGAATGAAGAAAAATATAGATTGGCTTGATGTATTAAATAAATTTGTATTGATTTCACTAATAATCGCAATAATTGCTGTTTCTGTTGTGCTTGTTTTTGCACCGTCTACGCCGGATGAAGCATTACCTTTTAAGAGGCTTAAATCTGATTATGTATTGATGTTACTTCAATGTATAGTTGGAGTATTTGCGCTATTATTACCGAAATTTTTAAAGGAAAAAATTAATTTAAAAATTCCGTATACGATGATGCTTTTATATACAATATTTCTATATTGCTCAATTTACCTTGGAGAGGTTAGAAGTTTTTACTATAATGTACCTCATTGGGATACAATATTACATACCTTTAGCGGTGGAATGTTAGGTGCGTTAGGTTTTTCTTTAATAACGGTTTTAAATAGAACTGAAAAAGTTCCACTTAATTTAAGCCCTGCGTTTGTTGCAGTATTTTCATTTTGTTTTGCGCTTTCACTAGGTACTGTATGGGAATTTTACGAATTTACAGCTGATGGAATTTTGGGAACAAATATGCAAAAGTTTGCATTTGAAGATGGAGAATTAATGGCTGGAAGGATGGCTTTAACAGATACAATGAAGGACTTGATTGTTGATGCAATCGGAGCGTTTTTTATTTCTATGGTTGGTTATGTTTCGCTTAAGTATAAAAAGGGCTGGGTTGAAAAGTTACTTCTAAAGAAAGGAAATAAAACGACTGCGGGTTAAAAAAATTAGACGGGTGATGCAATGGATGAGAGATTAAACTTTGAAAGCGCCGTTAATAACAATAATAAACGTGCTGAAAAAATGAACGCAGTAGGGAAGTTAACTTCGGAAGAGTTTGAAACGGCGTATAGATATTTTAATGGAAATTGTGTTTATTCAGGGAAACCAATAGATACAAAGTTAAGTATTGAACATATAATACCTGTAATGTCAGGCGGACATAGCTTGGCATTTAATTGTGTACCTGTAATTAAAAAATATAACGAACAGAAAAGTGGATTTCATTTGCTTGACTGGTGGAGAATGCAAACAAATGAAAATGGGAAAAGTTTATATAATCCACATAGACTACTTAAACTTATTAATTATA